>JAIDOO010000193.1 GCA_029063275.1 Clostridia bacterium | reverse complement strand
CATCAAAATATCAGGTTTTTACGACGAAGTAAGTTCTGATTTGAAGACACAGTTGGACACTATCAAAGAATACGGAGAGAGTTATCTTTGTCCAAGAAAAATCAATGGCAAGAACATCGCAGATTATACGCTCGAAGAGTTTGAGAAAGAAGTTAAGCCAATGCTGGACGAGTACGGCGACAAGTTTTCGTCAATTGGTTCGCCAATAGGCAAAATGCCTTTGAACGATGAAGAAAAGTATAAGGCTCAATGCAAAAAACTTGAGGAGCTTGTAAAGATATGTCAACTTATGGATTGCAAGTATATCCGTATGTTTTCATTTAGAGGCTTGAGCGGAGATTACGAAAAGGACTTCCCGATAGTCGTCAAAAAGATAAGAGGTTATTTAGATATAGTCAAGGGAACGGGCGTAATACTTCTTCACGAGAACGAAAAGAGAATTTGGGCGGACACGCCGGAAAGAGTTTTAAGACTTTACAACGAAATCAACGATCCGCAATTCCAACTCTGCTTTGACGCGTCCAACTACGTTCAATGCGGAGTAGACGTGCCTAGCGCGTACCAACAACTCAAGGACGTGACGGTATATTATCATATTAAAGACTGTTCTAAAGAGAGAGTTGAAGTACCCGTAGGTATGGGCATAGGCGACTATGAGAATATGATTAAGGACTTAGTGGACAGAGGCTACGACGGCTTTATGACGCTTGAACCGCACACAGGAAAGTACGCCGACAACAAGGCGCTCTTCCACAGAATAGGTTGGTTGTTCTTTGGTATTACCTTTGAGCATATCAACAAATGGCGTAAGATATTCCACGACATTGACAAGGCAAAGGATATGGGACATACTCAAAAGGTTTCAAGACGTCAAATGATGGACTGGCAGTACTACGGACTTAAAGAATTGATAGAAAAGGCAGAAAAGGAGGCTTAATTATGGCAAAGCAAAACAAGGTTAGATACGGTATTATAGGTATAGGTAAACAAGGTAGCAGATATGCGGGACAGCTCTTTGCTGGCATGGACAAGAACGGCGTTTTGACGGCGGTATGCGATATTGCAGAGGACAGAAGAGCATGGGCAACGCAGAAGTTCGGCGATAAGGTTAAGGTGTTCGACAACTACGAAGCCTTGTTGGATAGCAAACTCGTAGACGTCGTACTCATCGACACTCCGCACTACGCTCACCCAGTGATTGCTAAGACAGCTTTGGATAAAGACGTCAACGTACTTTGCGACAAGCCTGCGGGCGTGTATACCAAGGCGGTAAGAGAAGTTGCGCAGTACGCTAAAGAAAACAAGCCAAATCTAAAATTCGGTCTTTTGTACAACCAAAGGACAAGCAAGATTTACAAGGCCGCTAAGGCTCTCATTGACGCGGGCGAACTTGGCAATCTTAAGAGAATAGTTTGGATAATCACCAATTGGTATAGACCTCAAGCGTATTATTCCCAAGGCGGTTGGAGAGGTACTTGGGCAGGCGAAGGCGGTGGCGTACTTATCAATCAAGACCCGCACCAACTCGACTTATTTACTTGGCTTGCAGGCAGTAAGATTACCAGCGTAAACTCTATTGCCAGAACGGTTGGCAGACAAATCAACGTAGAAAACGACGTTACTGCTACCTGTACTTTTGAGAACGGCGCAACCGGCGTATTTATCACTTCCACGCACGAAGCTCCCGGTACCAACAGATTGGAAATATCCGGCGACGGCGGAAAGATGGTAATCTCAGGTAGCAACGATTTTAATATGAAACTTGAATTTACAAAACTTGAAACATTGGAACCTGAATTTTCCAAGACTAACATCGTCTTTATGGGTAAGCCGAAGAGTTCTAAAAAGACAGTCAAGTTCATGCCACACGAGGTATTGAAAGGACTTCTAGCCGACAAGGGACAGCACCTGTCTATTATACAAATCTGACGCTGCCGACGACTTAATAGGTTTAGATATCGGTGGTCGCCGTATAATTAAAAAAAAAAGGGGGGGGGGGGGG
>JAIDOO010000192.1 GCA_029063275.1 Clostridia bacterium | reverse complement strand
TGATTTGTATAATAGACAGTTCAGGACGAGCTCAGATTTTTGCGCGGAAAAGTCGGCGAGTACGATTTGATTATAAACGACTCAACCGACCCGTTCGGACCCACTGAGGGTTTGTTCACAAAAGAGTTTTACGGCAGTTGCTATAAAGCTTTGAACGATACGGGTATAATGGTTTACCAGCACGGCAGTCCCTTTTACGACGAGGACGAAGCCGAGTGCCGCAAAATGCACCAAAAAGTATTCCGCTGTTTCCCCGTGTCGCGAGTGTATCAGGCGCACATTCCGACCTGTCCTTCGGGCTACTGGCTGTTCGGTTTTGCAAGCAAAAAATACCACCCCGTAAATGACTTTGACCCCGAAAGGTGGAAAAAGCGCAATATAAAAACCTGGTATTACAGCGCCAATTTGCACATAGGCTCGTTTATGCTTCCGCGTTATGTGGTGGATATATTAAAGGAAGCTGAAAAAGACGGTTAAAAGGTTTATAAGCTTCGCAATACTTCGTTACGCTTGTGTTTTGTTTTGGTTGTGTACGAAAATGTACACGCCCTGCAACAAATCCGCGCGTGCCTCGTCTTGCTCGCTTCTAATCCTTTTACAGCAATATAATTTCAAGGAGAAAACGAATGAAACTTTTGATTATCGGCTGCGGCGGAGTGGCGCAGGTTGCAATAAAAAAATGCTGTCAGGCTGACGGCGTATTTTCGGAAATTATGATAGCAAGCCGCACTGAAAGCAAGTGCAAGGCTGTTGCCGGGGAAATGAAAAACAAGACCAAGGCAATTCTTTCAACCGCAACCGTAAACGCGGACAGCGTGGAAGAGGTTGTTTCTCTTATAAACTCGTTTAAGCCCGTCGCCGTTTTAAACGTTGCGTTGCCCTATCAGGATCTGACGATTATGGAAGCCTGCTTAAAATGCAAGGTTCATTATATAGATACGGCTAATTACGAAAGCGAAAACACCGACGACCCTGTCTGGCGCAAGGCGTACGAAAAGCGTGTTAAGGAAAAGGGCTTTACCGCATATTTCGATTATTCCTATCAGTGGGACTACGATGACAAATTCAAGAAAGCGGGAATATGCGCGCTTTTGGGCACCGGCTTCGACCCCGGTGTTACTCAGGTTTTCTGTGCGTATGCGCAAAAGCATTACTTTGACACTATCGAAACTATCGATATTCTCGATTGTAACGGCGGCGACCACGGCTATGCGTTTGCAACCAACTTCAATCCCGAAATAAATCTCAGGGAAGTGTCGGCAAACGGCTCGTACTGGGAAAACGGCAAGTGGATTGAAACCAAGCCTCTCGAAATCAAGCGCGAATACGATTTTAAGGGCGTGGGCGAAAAGGATATGTATCTTTTGCACCACGAAGAAATCGAAAGCCTTGCAAAAAATATCAAGGGCGTAAAAAGAATACGCTTTTTTATGACCTTCGGACAAAGCTATATTCAGCATATGAACTGCCTGCAAAACGTGGGTATGCTTTCAACCAGCCCCGTTAATTTCGAGGGCAAGGAAATAGTTCCCATTCAGTTTTTAAAGGCTCTTCTGCCCGACCCCGCAACCCTTGGCGCAAGGACTAAGGGCAAGACGAATATCGGCTGTATTTTCACGGGATATAAGGACGGAAAGAAAAAGAGCGTTTACATCTATAATATCTGCGACCATCAGGAGTGTTATAAAGAGGTGGGCTCTCAGGCTATATCCTACACCACGGGCGTACCCGCTATGATAGGCGCAATGCTCGTAGCTACCGGCGTCTGGAACAAAGCGGGTGTATACAACTGCGAGCAGTTTGACCCCGACCCTTATATGGACGCGTTAAACAAATACGGACTTCCCTGGGAAGTTGACGAAAATCCCGTTCTTGTTGATTAAAACGCACTTACGCTTCGCAATAGTTCGTTACGCTTGTGTTTTGTTTTGGGTGTGTACAAAAAAGTACACGCCCTGCAACAAATCCGCGCGTGCCTTGTCTTGCCCGTATCTCTGCGTTTTATAAAATCTCAGTTAATTAAGGCTATCAATGAAATTATCCGACTTGCCGACGCCCGTCTACGCAATAGACGAGGATAAGCTTAAAAAAAATCTTGAAATTTTAAACGGCGTCGAACGGCGTACGGGCTGTAAAATCCTGCTTGCGCAAAAGGCGTTTTCGTGTTTTTATTTTTATCCGCTTATATCAAAATATTTAAGCGGAACAACGGCGAGCGGACTTTACGAGGCAAAGCTTTCTTCCGAATATTTCGGCAAAGAAAACCACGTTTTTTGTCCCGCTTATCAGGACGGCGAGATTGACGAAATCGCGGAGCTTTGCACCCATATCGTTTTCAACTCTTTTGCTCAGCTAAAAAAGTTTTTACCGCGTGTAAAAAACGCAAGCGCGGGACTTAGAATAAACCCCGGGTTTTCCACGCAGGGCGGAGGGATATACGACCCCTGCGCGCCCTTTTCCAGATTGGGCGTTACCAAAGCGAATTTCAATGAGGATTTGCTTGACGGCGTTGAGGGCTTTCATATTCACACCCTTTGTGAGCAGGGCGCCGAAGATTTGGCGGCGACGGTTGAAAGCTTTGAAAAGGACTTCGGCAAATACTTCAAAAATCTTAAATGGCTTAACCTCGGCGGAGGACACCATATAACAAAAGAGGGCTATAATCTCGCCCTTCTGGAAAAGACGGTAAAAAGACTTTCGCAAACTTACGGCTTGCAAATTTATCTCGAGCCGGGGGAAGCGGTAGCGCTGAACGCGGGATATCTTCATACGCGCGTGCTCGAAATCGTTAAAAACGGAATGGATATAGCAATACTCGATTGCTCCGCAGAGTGTCATATGCCCGACGTTCTTGAAATGCCGTACCGTCCGCCACTTTTGGGCGCAGGTCAAGCGGGTAAAAAAAAGTTCACTTACCGCTTATCTTCGCGAACCTGTCTTGCGGGCGACGTTTTGGGCGATTATTCCTTTGACAAGCCTTTAAAAGAGGGGGATATCCTCACTTTCGGCGATATGGCAATTTACACTATGGTAAAGAACAATACATTTAACGGTATGCCCCTGCCCGCGATAGCGGTCGTGCGGGGTGATGATTACGGAATTATAAAGTCGTTCGGCTATGCCGATTTCAAGGAAAGACTGTCATGACAACGCCGAAACAAGACGGCTTTTATATGCCTGCGGAATTCTCGGAGCACAGCGCGACGATTATGATCTGGTGCGAGCGCCCGGGCAGTTGGACGCACGGCGCAAAACCCGCGCGAAAAGTTTTTGCCGAAATAATCAAGATTATTTCACAGGGTGAAAAGGTGTACCTTGCTGTATCGGAAAACGGAAAAAGGAGCGCGGAAGAGATGCTTTCCGAGCAGATTTTAAACCGCTCGGTTGAGCTTTGGGAAACCGCAACAGACGATTGCTGGGCGCGCGATATGGCGCCTACTTTTTTAAAGCTTGGCAAAGAAGTGCGGGGCGTGGACTGGAAATTCAACGCTTGGGGCGGAGAGTTTGACGGC
>JAIDOO010000191.1 GCA_029063275.1 Clostridia bacterium | reverse complement strand
ATACACTGCTTAGCCGCTTCACGCGCGACCTTGTTAAGCCTTTCAAGTTTGTTGGCGTTCATATACGCCGCGCAGTACTCGGACGAAAAAACGCCAATCCTGCCCGCGCCGAGCTCGGTGGCTTTTTGCACAACCAATTCGGTTTTGTCGCCTTTGAGCGCGCCGCATAAAAGGCAGATATAAGTCTGCGGTTCCTTATCGCCGCACCTTTCGCCCGTGATATGCGCCGTCAGGCTGTGCTTCGAAACCTTTGTTACGATTGCGGAGTATTCCTTTCCGCTACCGTCAAGCAGGGTAATTTCACTGCCCTCTTCCACGCGCTGTACGGTTTTTGCGTGTATAAATTCCTCGCCCGAAATTTCGGCTTCGGTGCTTTCCTCTTGTATTTCGGTAAAAAATCTTTTGCGTCCGCTCATAGTTTAAAAGACAGGGCAAACCACTCGCCCTCGTGCATACGTTTGTCCAAAGTAAGTCCCTGCGCGCCAAAAGCCTTTAACACGCTTTCAAGGCGGGGCTCGATTATTCCGCTTAAAATGAGCACGCCGCTCTTATTCAGATTTTTGGGTATTGACGGCGCAAGACGGCAAAGTATTTCAGCCGTGATATTTGCAAGCATAATATCGCCCTTAATCTGCGCGTCGTCCAAAAGGTCGGCATGCGCCACGCGCACTCTATCCTCCACGCCGTTTATCTGCGCGTTGTGCGTTGCGCTCTTTACGGCGATGTCGTCGATATCGGTAAGGTACGCAAATTTTGCGCCGAGCTTCACCGCTGAGATACCCAATATTCCGCTTCCGCAACCAACGTCTATGCAGACGGAATCGGGCGTCAGATATTCCTGCAACAGCTTTAAGCACATAGAAGTAGTTTCGTGCTCGCCCGTGCCGAAAGCCATATTCGAATCTAATTTAACAACCTGTTCGCCTGTCGATTTTTCGTACTCGATCCACTCGGGACAGACTACGATTTTTTCGCCTATATGTAATGGACGGAAATGCTTGCGCCAGATTTCAAGCCAATCGTCGCCTTCGACCGTGCGGCTGGCAGTTTCGAAAGTGCCGAAATTAATAAAGCTTCCGCCGTTTTTTATCAACTCTTCCAAATCCTCACGGATAAGCGGCAAGGTTTTTTGGATTTCTTCCAAAGCGATAAACGCTTTGACCAGAACATCGCCGCCCTCTTTAAGGCTTTCGTCTATATAATCCCAATACATAGCCTTGTTGCTCTGTAAAGCGATTACGTCTTTAACGTCGGAAATCGCCACGCCGTAATTGGTATAGCGCCACAGCACGTCCGCGACAAGCTCGCTTCCCTCGCTTGTGGTATGTATAGTAAGCTCGGTAAATTTCATAAATGTATTTTATCACACTAAGCGCTTTTAACGCAACTGATTTTGGCAATACGTAAGGGGGCGGTTTTTTTCGACAAAACGCGAAAAAAACCGCCCCTGAAATTACTTGTTTTTTGCGAGGTATTCTACTGCGGAATGTGCGGCGACGTTACCTTCGCCCACAGCTTTAGCATACTGGTAGGGCGCGCCCGTGCAATCGCCGGCGGCGAAAATACCCGTAATATTAGTCGAGCAATCACGTTTGATTGTGATAATTCCGCCCTCAACTTCGAGTCCGTGAACAAGCGTTGACGGCGATATAACGCTCTTTAAAATAAACAGACCGTCAACCTGTACCTCTCCGCCCTTGAAATATACTTTTTCTATCTTTTGTCCGCCTGTGATTTTGACGGGATTTTTAAGCAAAATTTCGGCTTTTGGCGACTTGATTTCATAGCCCTGATACATAGGAAAGACATATGCTTTTTTAGCTAGGTCTGCCAAAAATTCCACTTCGTGCTCGAACTTTTTATCGGTGCATAAAACCGCAATCGTCTTATCCCTGTATAAAAACCCGTCGCAGGTGGCGCAGTAGCTGACCCCGCGCCCGACAAAGCTTTCCTCTCCTTCAAGAGATTTGACCGTTTCCGTGCCCGAGCAGATAATTACAGTTTTAGCTTCGTACTGCTCCTCGCCTGCAAGCAGGGTAAATTTTCCGCCCGTATCGTAAACGCCGGTTACCACCTTTTCTTCAAGCTTTATATTCATTCGCTCGATATGGTTCTGAAAAGTCCACGCAAGCTCGCCGCCGGTAACGTCGGGAAGCCCCGGATAATTTTTAATCATCGGCGCCTGCCCCACTTTTTTGGATACGGCACGGCTTGAAAGCCATATAAAATTTTTATTTAAAATTTTCAAATTGATTGCCGCGGAAATCCCTGCGGGTCCGCTGCCTATAATAGCTACGTCGTACATAATATATTATATTGACAACTTTTTATTTTTTAAAGCCCCGCGCGGCAAACGCGCGGGGCTTATCGGTTAATCCATACTCGTCAGCTTTTCCGCCA
>JAIDOO010000190.1 GCA_029063275.1 Clostridia bacterium | reverse complement strand
GTGTACGACGTTGTGCAACCGTTGCCGAGCACGGTTTCGCGCGTGTTCAGAAGCGAAGCTGTCAAAACCCTTGACTTGCTGACATTTCGGAACAGCGGCGAACAGTTCCGACCGATAAACTCCGGCGGAACAATAGAAAATCTGTTATTAAGTTGTTTCGCCGTTGCTTCTGACATTGCGCGGTTTCCTTTTTAAACTTCGATTTTTAACTGTTCATAGCCTTGCGGCGGTTTCCATTTATGCGTGGCGGTGGACTTGCCGTTCGCGCCGCCGAGCCGATAGGGCGGGGCGCAGTTCGGACAGTGGCAGTTTTTGTTGTTTCGGGCGATAGCCCAGCCTGCGGCGCGGGCTTTTCCCTTGCTTGCGAACGTCGCCTTTATTTTGCAGTCGTCGCACTCATAAAATATTTTGTCTGTTCTCATAATGTTTTCCGTCCTTATAGTTTAAAGTAGTAAATCGAAATACTATTTAGGCCTAAATAGTCCGGCGCCAGACTACTTTGCTCGACTTTTATATTTATCAAAATAACACCGTCTACACTTGCCACACCTAACGCTTTTATCTTGGCCAAAGCTCCAACCGAGCGAGCGCACGGCTTGCGCGCCGTTGTAAATGCCTTTTAAATGATTTTCTTCAACATCAGCACGTGCGCCGCAGTCGTCGCAAATGCACACAAAGATGTGAACAGAATAGCTACTTACACTCATAATTCTTCGTACCGTGCAAGTAATTTTTCCGCATTGTCTAAAAGTAAATTTACGGTACGTAGCCCCAAATGAACTTTATCGCCGTCAAGTACTTTCTTTAAATCGTTGTAAACCATTTGCGCAAATTGTACGCAATCTTCTTGTATTTCCTTTGCAAGCCTTGCGGCTTTTACAATGGCAGCTTGTTGCTCTTTATATGTCGCGTATTCTCGTTCTGTCATTTTGATAGTTATAAAAGTTTCCATAATTCACCTTAATGTTTAATGTACTGTCGCCCATCAGCGCGGCGACGTCGTAATTTTAGACGACCTGCAGGTCGTTTTTTATGCGTTTTTTGCTCTCGTTGGCTTGCGGTGTTTGAAATCGACAACCGCGTTTTTAATAATGGCGGGGACACCCCGCACCCCGAATATTTTATTTGTAGTGCGGCGCGGGGCTCTGCCCCGTGTCCCCGATTATTAAAATACTACGGCGCGCCCGCCTTGTCTGCTCCGCTCCTCGCCAAGGCGGGCGCGCCTTTCTC
>JAIDOO010000019.1 GCA_029063275.1 Clostridia bacterium | reverse complement strand
GCAGAGCACGGGACATACCGTCAAAGCATACAACGCAAAAACCAGCACACTGCGCTTAGCGGGGTTTTTAATTTTTATTAAGGTAGAAAACAAAATGAAAAGCGCCGCCAATGCGCAAATTCCTATGCAGGTTACGGGGATAATTCCGAGCATAACGCCGAAGTTTGCCGCGATACATTTTCCGCCGCGGAAACGGTTGAAAAGTCCGATTGCGTGTCCGAGTGGAGGGGCAACCATAACCAAAGTAAATGCAACGTTATCCGTATCAAAAAATATGCTTACAAGAAAGACGGGAACGAAACCTTTAGAAACGTCGAGGAGCAGGCAGAGGATACCGATTTTCTTTCCGCAGTGCTTAAAGACGTTAAACGCCCCTGGATTATTGTCGACGCTTATTTTACAGACGTCTTTATTTAAAACTTTTTTGGGAATTAATTCGCAGAACATAATACTGCCAAGCAAAAAACCGCCGACAATCAGAAGTAACCAATAAAAAAATTGCATTTATTTTAAGCCGCATTATAACCAAACACGTCTGTATTTTCCGAATAATATTGAGGGACCAACAAAATCGGCAATTCTTGTTCTTTAACATTACGCTTTTTATTATCAACTTCGGCAATCATTGCGCTCATTCTCTGCATACAGTCCTCTTGTCTGTAAACGGCAGAGCTTGCAAGATATTTATTTTCGTATTCCGCACGCTCAATGGGGTGTTCTATCCAATAGTCAATAACACGGGCAAGGTCTTTTGAATTTTTGTGCTTGAATATGCACTTACCGTCTATCGCAAAATCTTTCGTTGCGCTGTTTTGCGAATCGGAAACGATTGTCATTTTACCGCAGGCAATCCCTTCAAGGCACGCAATACCTTCCAGCTCGTCAACGGCGGGGTGAACATATAGATCGCAATAGTTCAGAACGTCTATAATTTCATTGCGGGAATACAACTTGAAAATAGGTTGAATAGGCAAGTCTTTTGCAAGCTGTTTGTATTTTTTATCCTTTAAGCCCTGACCTGCAAGAATAAGCTGTATTCTGTCCTTATAAGCCGAACGTGAAATAGCTTTAATAAGCGTATCCTGCGATTTCTCGCCCGAATACCTGCCTATGCTCAATATCACAATTTTATCTTTCAGCCCGTCGGGTTTCTCCACATTGCGCTTCTGAACATAGGAATGAACGCCGTTTGATATAACGTAAGCGGGCGTTTGCTTTTTCGTGCGGCTCTCGAAGACGTTTCTTATAAATTGCGTGGGATAGTGGATACCGTCGCAATAGCGGTAAAGGTGCTTATAGATATATTTATAAACAAGCGTATTTACAGGACGGATTTTTTTGAGTCCGACATAGCTCGTCAGATTTTCCGCCTGCATATGGAAACCTGCGGTAAGCGGTATATTCATTTCGTGCGCCATTTTCGCGGTTGCCAAACCTAAGCCGAGCGGGAGCATAATGTGAACGTGGTCTGCACCGTCAAGAGCTTTTGCAATTACGCTTTTATCAACCTTTGCCAAGCTTACTCCGACCTTACTTACAAGCTTATCCAACGCTTTACCGAAACTTTTATTGGGAACGACGTAATAGTTATCCAAACCCTTTTTACTTTGGTCGGCGCAAAGGATACGCACGGTATTTCCCTCCGACTTCAAATGACGTATAAGGTTCATTGTAACAACGGCGGTACCGTTATTTTCCTCGCCTAAAATATCGCAAACAACTGTAATAATCATAATATTTTATCCTTAAAGTTTTTGGCGGTTGCCTATGGTTTAATATTAGTAAAGTAAGGTTAAATAAACAAGAACCCATTAGTTGCATATACCTTTTTAGGCGCAACCTATAGTTGCGGTTAAGTTTTTAACCTTTTACTTGCATAATTTATATCTGATGTGTATAATAAAACTATGAATTACCTATCGAAAAATCTGGCGTCCTTGCGAAAAATCAACGGCTTTACACAGGACGATATAGCAGAAAAAGTTTACGTTTCCCGTCAAGCCGTTTCAAAATGGGAGCGTGGCGAAAGCGTACCCGACATTGACACGCTTGCGGCACTGTCTGAGCTGTACGACGTCTCGTTGGACGATTTTATAAAAAGCGATTTGTCGCAATACTCCCCGTCGGACAAAAAAGACGATAAAGTTTACAATGACCTTAAACTTTTACGCAGAAAGCAAAATCTGAAACTAATGAGCATTTGGGCCGTTTTACTTTTAGCTGGCTACGCGCTTATAGCGGGAATTATTCAGGTTGCGCTATATGATATAGCGCAACCTGAATAATTCCCGCTATAAGCGCGTAGCC
>JAIDOO010000189.1 GCA_029063275.1 Clostridia bacterium | reverse complement strand
TCTTCTCCTACATTTGATTTTGACACAAGTAATATATTTTAAACAAGATGAAAATAGCAATCTTCGGCGGGTCGTTCAACCCCGTTCACAACGAACATATAAATATCGTCCGCGCGGCAATTAATGCGCTTAAACTTGACAAGGTCATAATAATGCCAACCTTTTGCACGCCCGCAAAGGATGGAAGAATAACGGCAACTGCAAGCGAACGGCTTGAAATGTGCCGAATTGCTTTTTCTGACGTTGAACGTGCGGAAGTAAGCAGTTTTGAAATCGAGCGCGGCGGCGTAAGCTATTCATACTTGACCTGCGAAGAGTTTGCAAAAAAATATCCAAAAGACGAGCGGTATTTTATTATCGGCTCGGATATGCTTGAAAATTTTCCGCTTTGGAAATATCCCAAAAGAATTCTGAACGCGGTAACCCTAGCAGTCTGCGCGCGGGTGGACAGTGGCGCATTAAATACCGCGCTCAAAAATTTTGAAGCGCGGTTCAATACAAAGGCGCAAGCCTTCAACTACGTCGGAAAAAACGTAAGCTCAACAAAAATCCGTGCCTTGCTTGCGCTCGGCGAAGAGTGCGAAAGTTTAAACAAAGCCGTTTACGGTTATATAAACAAATATAACGTATACCGCATACCCCGGCTTGCCGAAATTAAAAATTTACTCACCGAAACGCGGTGGAAGCACACTGTCGGCGTTGCGGTTATGGCGGCGGAAAACTGCAAAAGGCTCGGTATAGGTGAAGCAAAGGCAATAACCGCCGCGGCGCTTCACGACTGTGCTAAGTATCTTGACGCAGACAGTCCGCTTTTGAAAGGTTTTTCCCGTCCCGACGGCGTTCCCGAACAGGTTTTGCACCAGTACTCGGGCGCGTACGTTGCGGAACGTGAATTCAACGTTACCGACGGGGATATCTTGAACGCGGTAAGATACCACACGAGCGGGCGGGCGGATATGTCGCCTTTGGAAAAACTGATTTTTTTAAGCGATTTGCTAGAAGAGAGCAGAAGCTTTGACGGGGTTGACGGCTTGCGCACGCTTTTTAAAGAAGATATTGACAGGTGTCTTTTATCCGCTTTAAAGC
>JAIDOO010000188.1 GCA_029063275.1 Clostridia bacterium | reverse complement strand
ATATAGTACTATGCCACATATAATAGAGCATAAAAATGTTATAAGTGCCGCAATTAAATATCTGATGTCGCACTTACGCCCTTTAAAAGATAAATTCCTCATATACAATTATATGAGGAATTTTGTCTTAATATGAATTAAGCATTTTGTCTATAGCTATACCGTACCCGCGGGTTGGGTCGTTAATAAACACGTGTGTTACCGCGCCAATAATTTTGCCGTTTTGAACAATCGGACTTCCGCTCATTCCCTGCACTATACCGCCGGACTTTGATATCAGCTTTTCGTCGTCGATTTTTATTACGAAATTTCTGTTATCCTTGTTGTTTTTATCGACCTTGACGATCGATATTTCGTATTTTTGCACTTCACTGCCTTCAAGGGTAGAGTAAATGCAAGCCTTACCCATTTTTACACTGTCGATACTTCCCTTTTCTACTTTAATAAGTTTTGATACGTCGTAATTGTCTGAAAGGTCTCCGTAAATTCCGCACGCGCAATTTACTTTTGCTTTACCCAGAATAGTCGAGCCTTCAAACGCGCCGCGAAGCTCTCCGGGTGTTCCCTTAACTCCCTTTTTTACGTCATATATAAAACAACCGTAAACCGTGCCGCCGTTTATCTCGATAAGCGAGCCGTTCAAATCGGCAACCGGGTGTCCCAACGATGCAAATTTATTATTCGTCTTATCAATATATGTTACGGTACCTATTCCGTTTATACTGTCTTTGACGAGCACGCCTAACCTTTTTGACTTTGTCGTAAGGTCTATTGCAGGGGTTACGTCGATATTCAATGTGTCGTTGCCCCTTAAAATCGTTACTTCATATTTCTTGTAATCTTCGGCAAGAATGTCGTTTACGTCCCTAGTACAATTGACCTCTACACCGTTTATTTTGTCAATGACGTCGCCCGTTTTAATCCCGCTCTCTCTTGCAGGTGATCTCATACCGTCCGAAGTCATTACTTCGCAAATTCCTATTACTTCAACCGTAGTGGTATTAAGTGTAAAGCCTGCCGGAAACCCTCCGAGATAAAGCGTCTGGCTTTCCGCCGCCGCGCTTATAGGCGACAGTGCGAATACACACAGCAACGTTACTATAAATACCATTAAGGTTTTAAAAATATTTTTTCTTAAAAGCATAACAGTAGTATTGTGTGCAGGATTGAAGGTAATATACAAAAAAATCAGCGGTTTTTGACCGCTGATTTAATTAGTTTTTAAATTGATTTATGAGCTCCTCGGCATGCCGTCTTGCCGCGTCTGATAAGCTGTTTCCGCCCGTAAGCCTTACAATTTCTTCAACCTTTTGCTCTTTTGTCAGCTTTTTGACTTTAGTAACTGTTTTGCCGCCCTCTTCTACCTTATAAATAAGTAATTGCGCGTCGCTTGCCGCACAGACTTGCGGTAGATGCGATACTGCCAGTATCTGGGTATGCCTCGAAATGTCAATGAATTTTTTCGCAACCGTTGCCGCAGTAAAACCGCTTATACCCGAGTCAATTTCATCAAAAATGTAGGTTGAAATTCCGTTCAAATCTTTGAGCTGGGTTTTAATGGCAAGCATAAACCTGCTCATTTCGCCGCCGCTTATTACTTTATTTAATGGCTTTTTCGGCTCGCCTTTGTTTGCCGAAAATTCAAAGCTGATTTTATCCGCACCGTTCACGTTTTGCAAATCTGCCGAAGCCATGTCATATTCATTGAAATAAACACCGAACTGCGCGTCGGGTATATTTAAGGTTTTAAGTTCTCCCACTACCCTTTCGCTTAGGCTTTGAGCTACGGCTTTTCTGATTTTTGTAAGCTCTTGGCAACAATCGTAAATTTTTTCGTCGCATTTATTTATTTGCGCCATATATTTTTCTATCAGCGCCGCACTGTCCGAAATCGCTTCAAATTCAGCCTGTGCCTTTTCCATATAAGAAATAACGTGCTCTTCGTCCGCGCCGTACTTCTTTATCAGAGTTTTTATAAGCTCAAGCCTTTCGTCGATTTGCTTTGCCTCGCCCTCGTCAAAAGACAGATTGTCCGCATAAGCTGAAAGAGTTTCACTTATGTCGTCAATTTCAGCGCCGACGCTTTCAAGACGACCGTATATCTGAGCATACCCATCGTCTATCGACGAAATTCCGTTCATTGCGTGCATTGCCAAAGCAAGACAGTCGCCGCAACCGCCTTCGCCTCCGATGACTGTTTTGGCTTCATTAATTGCCGACATAATTTTTTCTATATTTAATAAAACATTTTGTCTGGTCTTTAACTCTTCGTATTCACCGGCTTTAAGCCCTGCCGCTTGAATTTCATTTATCTGGTAACCTAAAAGGTCAAGCTTTCTTGCGCGTTCACTCTCGTCGCCGCCGAGCGAATCGATTTTTGATTTCAACTGCCGCTTTTCCGAAATCAAATCGGCAAGTCCGTCTTTGATTTTTTCAGTTTTCTCTGCGGCAAGACTGTCAATAAGCTTCAACTGATTATCTTCGCTTAAAAGAAAAAAGTGTTCGCTCTGACCGTGTACGTCTACGAGATGCTGTGTTACACCCTTTAGCATAGAGGCGGTAACGCTGTCGCCGTTAATCTTTATACTTCCCTTACCGTCGGATGAAAGCTTGCGTGAAATTATCACTTCACCGTCCGTTTCGATATCGTATTCATTTAAAACTTTAACGGCGTCAGAATTTTTGTCCAAAACAAATTCTGCCCTGACAAAAGCTTCGCTTTCACCGTAACGAATCATTGTCCTGTCGGCTTTGCAACCAAGGACAAAGTTAATCGAGTCGAGTATAACCGATTTACCCGACCCTGTTTCACCCGACAATACGTTAAGACCGCCGTCAAACTCGATATCCGCCTCGGAAATTAAGGCTACGTTTTTAACGTACAATCTTTTTAACATCAGGATAAATACTCTCTCAATTTCATCATAATCAACTGCGCGTTTTCAGTAGTATCAACCACTATTAAAAGAGTATCGTCGCCGGCGACACTGCCGATTATTTCTTTAAGCTGTAACGAGTCGACAAAAGTACCCGCCGTAGAACCGTTGCCGCGCATGGTTTTTATGACAATAATATTACTTGCATAATTAATGGTCTGCACGCATTCGCGGAAGATATTTTTCATTTTACTTGAAACGCTTTCGTCGTCGCTTTCAAGACACGCGTATCTGTACTTTTTTTCCTTGCCCGAAACCTTGTAGAGCTTAAGCTCTTTAATATCACGCGAAACCGTCGCCTGCGTAACCTTAAAATTTTCCAAATTAAGCTCGGCGCAGAGTTCTTCCTGCGTATCGATTTCCTTTGCGTTTATAATTTCAAGAATTTTTTGCTGTCTGGCGTTCCTATGCATTTACTTGCTCCAAATGTTAAGTTTTATAAATAATTTATTAAAAAAATCGCTTCCGCTACCGGTAATAAACTCAATAAAAATCGGCGATTTTTTAACCTTTACAAAAGTGTTTTTACCTGTTCCGCACACTACTATGCCGTCGATAACTATGTTCAAAGGCGTGCTGTCATCGGCAGTAAATATTTCAAGAAGAGAATTGTCGTTATATACAACAGGCCTAGAATGTAACGAATGAGCGCAAATGGGCGTCATAATAAAAGCGTTTAAATCGGGAGTCAAAACGGAGCCACCCGCAGAAAGCGAGTATGCCGTAGAACCTGTGGGCGTGCTTACGATTATTCCGTCCGCTGCAAAGTTGTCTACGATAGAGCCGTTAATACGCGCCTGAAACCTGACGGTATTGCTGAAACTGTTTCCGCCTGTGTTTCGCTGGACTACCAGATCGTTCAGCGCCAAATAGCTTTTGCCGTTATACTCCACTTCCAAAAGGCTTCTTTTTTCCGTCGTATACTTCCCGCTACATACAAGCCAGATTGCATCATCGAGTTTATCGCGCTCGAACTCTGCCAAAAAACCAAGATGTCCGTAATTTACGCCGATTATCTTGACCCCGCGCTTCGCGCATTCTGAAGCGACGTTTAAAATTGTTCCGTCGCCACCGAGCACGAAAAGTATATCAAGCCCGTCCAAGTCGCAAAAATCATTTACGTAAACACAAGAAGCGCCGTATAATTCAAGCGACTTTTTTATTTTTTCTGAATAAGGTTTGTTTTCGGTCAGATAATTTTTGTTATAATATATACCAGCCTTCACAAGTCTTATTATACAACTTTTTATACAAATATGCAAACAAAAAGTCTGTATTTTTATAATTTTACAGACTTTATTAAATATTTTATATTTTCAGCCGTCCCGCCTTTTTCAAGCAAAACGAGATATTCTATGTTTTTTCCTGCTATAATCGGGGCGTTCGTAAGTTTTTTCGGGGCAAGCTTGCCCCCCTCGGCGAAGTTGCAAATTTTTTCAATTATTCTTTTATGCGTATCGCTGTCTTTCACTATTCCGTTTTTGCCCACATTCCTGGTTTCGCATTCAAACTGGGGCTTAATCAGTGCAATAATGTTTGCGCCACTATCAAGCAGACTGCTTACGGCTTCGAGAACGTATGTGAGCGAAATAAAGCTTACGTCTATAACAACGCCGTCAAGTTTTTCGCTGAAAAGATTTTTGTTAAGATTTCTGGCATTAAAATTGTCTATAACGACCACGTTTTTGTCAAGCAGACTTTTATCAAGCTGACTTTCGCCCACGTCAATGCAGTAAACTTTTTGAGCGCCGTTTTGAAAAAGACAATCGGTAAACCCTCCATTACTCGCACCAACGTCGGCAAAAATTTTTTCCGCGACGTTAAAGCCGAAATCTTTAAGCGCCTTACTTAGTTTGAAACCGCCCGCCGAAACAAAACTTTCTTCCGCCTGCAAAAATTCAATTTTGTCAGTCTGCTTTACTTCATACGAGCAAGCGCAAATTTTTCCGTTCACAAGCACCAACCCGCTTTTTATTGCGGTGGCTGCTTTTGCACGCGAACCGTACTTTTCAGACAGGTATTTATCCAATCGCATTTTTAATATAATCCGTTATAGCCTGACAACTTAAGCCTAAATCTTCCATAAGCTCACAGATACCGCCCTGCGGAATAAAACAATCCTTGTAAGCGAAGTTTTTTATTGTTTTATCACCGCCGGCAAAAAAGCCGTTTATAAGCGAACCGAAACCGCCTATCAACATATTGTCCTCAACGGTTATAATAAATTTTTCTTTAATATTTTTCAGCATGCCGACATCCAGCGGTTTAACAAAACGCGCGTTGATAACTCGGACCGAAATTCCTTCGGCTTCAAGAATTTGCGCGGAGGCAAGCGCCAATGTTACCGGAGTTTCGCCGCAGGCGATAATTGTGGCGTTTCCTCCGCCCGCGGTAAGTTCCTCCCATTTTCCGAGCTCTATAGGCGAGTGGATTTTAAAAATGTGTTTTCCTTCTCTGGGATAACGTATTGCAAGCGGCGCCTCAAATTTTGCGCTGAATTCAAGCATATCTTCGAATTCTTTCAAATCTTTGGGCACGGCGATAGTCAAATTCGGAATAGGATGCAAAAATGACAAATCAAATAC
>JAIDOO010000187.1 GCA_029063275.1 Clostridia bacterium | reverse complement strand
TTTCCATGTTGCCCGCTTTTAACGCAAGCGTTGCAACACGAACTCTTTCACACTCGCTGACGACGTGTTCAACACGCTTTCTTAAAACATTCGGCAACATACCCTTGTAATTTTTGTTCTGCGTAAGACTTAATTCAGCAAGGCAACTTATATCTAACCTACGTTGAAGTATCCTTAACGCTTCATCAGTTTCCACTCTTCTTTCGTTGTACTTGCTTTCAATAAGATTGTGCGGCTTGTTGCAGTTTGTAATAACAAGCGAATAATTACCCAATCTCAAAGGCAGATACTCACATTCAAGCGTACTACAATTGAGTAACATCACCTTATCTTTCTTACCGCAAGCTGATGCGTACTGATCCATTATTCCGCAATTCACACCTGCGTACTCTCTTTCTGCTTGCTGTGCTTTTAAAGCTATATCAACGTGATTTAATTCTTGGCCCGCTATTGTTGCGAGTGCGGCTATGGTTGAAACCTCTATCGCCGCCGAGCTTGAAAGTCCGCTGCCGAACGGAACGGTGCAGTCCTGCAACATATCACAGCCGATTATCTTATGCCCTGCACGTTGCCACATCAACGCCGCGCCCGCCTGATAGTTACCATACTTTAAGTCTTTATAGCTTTCAAGTTTATCTATATCAAGCGTTACTTTATCAGGCAACGTAGTCCAACTTAAATTTATCTTATCCGTTCCGTTGGGGCGAACATATACCGTATTTTTTAGTGACAACGCAGCGGGCATTACCTTGCCTCCGCAGTAGTCAATGTGTTCACCTATGATATTAATGCGTCCTGCCGCAGATACCTTGTATTCGTATTTATCTTTCATATTTAAAACCCATATCAGTCAAAAAATCAACCGTCTGTTTCTTATCTTTAAATACTGCTGTATTTTCAAGTATGCGGTTACAGATACTGCCGAGTTCCTTCTGCATTGCCTCGTGAGCGCTTATCTTATTCCGTGCGCAAATAGCTTTCGTTTCGTCATAAATTAGCTTAAACGCAGTATATCCGGGGAGCAACGGCTTCTTCTCGTCTATAAATTTTTCTATCGCGGCAAGCTCATTTTCAAGCCTGCCCGGAAGAATAAACAATCCTTGTGCTTCGATAAGTCCTATGCTCTCTTTCTTTATAACGTGGTATTCGGGGTGCGCGTGGAATACACCGTCGGGGTATTGCAGGTTCGTAATATTAGAGCGCAGAATTACGCTCATTTCATATCCGCGTTTTGTCTTTACAACCGTGGGCGAAATTGCATTATGTATTCCGTCCTTATCTTTGTGGATAATTCCGAGTTCAACGTTATCGTAATTTACCCACTTATCATTTATCGTTTTGCAAATATTCTCTATTGCGCGACGGTTTCTTGAAACTACTCTTATAACCGTTCCCTGCCAATCTACCACTTCGATTTTCGCATCAGGATAATCCTTGTGCTTTAAAGTGTAAACGGCTTTCGCTTTGTGCATAGGCAGGATTTCCCCTCCGCCCTGATAATGGTCGTGGGCTAAAACGCTTCCGCCAATTCTCGGCAACGGCGCATTGCAGCCTATAAAGTAATGAGGGAACATATCCACGAAGTCCATTAACTTTCCGAACGTGCTTCCGTCAACGCGCATGGGGATATGTTCGCAGTTTACCGCTATACCGTGTTCGTTGAAATAGCCATAGGGCGAATACTGCCAGAACCACTTCTCGTCGCCGAGCGTTAAATCAACCGTTCGCAAGTTTCGTTTTGCTCTTCCGCCGAAGCCTTCATTCTCACGGCAGATTACGCATTTTGCAAAACCACCGTCAACGCTGTTACCCTGCACCGCTTTCTTCGGATCACGAAATTCGGGCTTTGCCTTGTTTATCGTTATAATTAAATTACCAACTTCAAAGCGTGGATTCTTATCCAACACAGACTTTTTAACGTAGTCATTATGTACGCAATAATCGTAAAACCAATCAGTTGCTTTTTTGCTATCTTTTGTTAAAAGGCTTTTAAACTTTGCGTTTATCTCGCTTGGCATCAAACTTAACAGACCATAAATCTCGTCCTTTTCGTCCGTTGTCAGCTCTTTATTCTCTCTCTTTGACAGCACTTCCAAAACACGGTTCTTAACGTAAATTTCGTCGTCTGCTTTAAGCTCCAAATGCTGTTTTGCGTATGCTATTAAGTTTTCCGCTTCCTGCTTTATATCTATCATTTCTTGTACCCGTGCGGATTATTGCTGTGCCATTTCCACGCTGAAGAAATAATATCTTCCATAGTCTTTTCGGGCTTCCAACCGAGAACTTCTCTCGCTTTTTTGTTCGATGCCGTCAGTACTGCGGGGTCGCCCGCTCTGCGTTCGCCGTAAACGACTTTTATAGCCTTGCCCGTAATCTTTTTGGCAGCGTCTATAACTTCTTTAACGGTTGAACCTATTTCCGTTCCTAAGTTAAATATGTCGCTCTTGCCACCGTCTATTAAATATTTAACCGCCGCAACGTGCGCTTTTGCAAGGTCGTAAACGTGAATATAATCTCTTACACAAGTGCCGTCGCGAGTAGGATAATCCGTGCCGTAAACGCTGATACTTTCCCTTACACCTGCCGCCGCTTGCAAGATAATCGGTATTAAATGAGTTTCGGGATTATGCGCTTCGCCGATAAGTCCGCTTTCGTGCGCTCCGCAAGCATTGAAATAACGGAGAGAAACGTATCGCAGTCCGTGAGCGTTAGCCGTCCATTTGAACATTTTTTCCATAGACAGCTTAGTTTCACCATAGGTATTAGTAGGATTTGTTTCGTCCGTTTCGAGTATGGGAATACTCTTCGGTTCGCCGTATGTTGCCGCTGTGGATGAGAAAACTATCTTATCTACTTTCTCTTCGGTCATAGCTTCCAAAAGCTGTTTAGTTCCGTAAAGATTATTTTCATAATATTTAAGCGGATTAGTCATACTTTCGCCGACAAGCGAGTATGCGGCAAAGTGAATTATTGCCTCTATCTTTTCCTCTCTTAAAACTTTCCGCACGTTATCCGTATCACGAATATCAACTTTATACAACGGTATTTCTTTTCCCGTTATCTTTCTCAGGCGGACTACGCTTTCTTCGCAAGAAGTAGAAAGGTTATCAAGTATAACGACGTCATACCCGTCCTCACAAAGCTGAGCTACAGTATGCGAACCTATATATCCCGCACCGCCGGTTACAAGTATCTTCTTATTCATTACGCGCACTCCTTTTTTTACTTATTATTATGCAAATAGCGTCCGCCATTAACGAACGCCTTTGCTGATATAAGGAAAATGAAAACTTTAAATTTTAAGCTAACTCCCCTGTACGGATAAATCATCCGTACAGGATTGTTTGCTATAAGGAGAAAATTTAAATGAAAATTTTAAATCAGCTTGTATCTCTATTTTAAAGCAATTAATAGCCAAAATATATCAAAAAAGATATACAAATTATAATATCTTAAACTAATTTGCAAAAAATTTTATTTATCATCTCTCAAACCTTTCCAGACAGGTTGGCGCATACCGCCGTTCTCCGTTTCGTGCATAAAGTGTGCCGTTCCTATAAGTTGAGGTTTTAGCCACACAACGTTTTTATATTTATCAAACCACGGTTTTTTGACCGAGTTCTTTTTTGCAAACTCACCAATTATTCTTTGTTCTGCTTTTGATACGCCGAGGTAAACCTTGCCTCTGCATTTCAGCTCTCCCTTATCGTCGTAGTAACCGAGAATCAAGTCCTTGACCTTTCCATCTTCGTCGGGTTGATAACCAAGCACAAGCAAGTCCTCGTCCTGCATTACCTTTATCTTTATCCAATCGCGCGTGCGCTTGCCTATGTGGTATAGCCCGTCCTTTTTCTTTGCAACTATACCTTCAAGATTTTCTTTCTTTGCAAGAGAGAAAAAAGCCACCCCGTTTGTCGATACATAGCGGGATATGCTCAAATTAAAGCCCTCTTTCACGTTTTTTTCAAGAATTTCTTTGCGCCTTAAAAGCGGCAAATCGGTAAGGTCTTTGCCGTCGCAATATAAAATATCGTAGGCGGCGAACTGAACGGGATTTTTCTTTGCCGCAAGCGATATTCTGAAAATGTCCGTCATAAGGCTGCGTCGTTGCAAGGCATAAAAATCGGGCTTGCCGTTGGTCAGAACGACAAGCTCTCCGTCAAGTATAACTCGCTTCTTTACGCACTTGCAAATACCTGAAAGTTCAGGATATATGGGGGCTAACTCTTTAAACCGCTTATTTTGAAGAGTTACAGATTTCGGCTCTATATAAGCAACGCAACGTATTCCGTCCAACTTCAATTCGTAGATATAGTCCTCACCGTCAAACGGTTCTTTGACCTCATGCAAAAGCATGGGCGAGATATTTTTTTCTTCAAATAAATCGCTCACGCTTCTTTCTTCCTTGTCGTTTTCTTCGGCGGCGTCTTTTTGGTTTTAGGTTTCTGCGCAAGCTCTAACGACTTAGTAAGCGCTTCCATAAGGTTTGAAACGCTTGCCGTTCCGTTTTCTTTGGGAGCAACTATTTGCTTGCCCGCAATCTTTCTCTCTATCGCTTCCTGCACCTTTTGGCGGTACTCATCCTTATACTCGGACGGAACAAACTTTCCGCTCATACCCTCTATTATCGCCTTTGCCATTTTCAACTCTGCTGCACTCGGCTTTTCCGTAATTTCCTTTGCGGGGTTTTTGGTTACTTCCTCTTCAAAGAAAAGCGTATTCAAAAGCATTTGCCCGTCTTTCGCTCTTATAAGAATGAGCGTTTCTTTGTTGCCCAATACTGTCTTTGCTATTGCGGCTTTGCCTTCTTCTTCCATAGCTTTCAAAAGCACAACAAACGCCTTTTCAGCACCCGTGGGAACAACATAGTAAGGCGTTTCAAAATACAGAGGGTCAACCTCGGCAAGCTCAACAAACTTTTCTATCGTTATATTCTTATCTTTTTTTGATTTTAGCTTTTCAAAGTCCTTCTCTTCAAATATGACATATTTTCCGTCCTCGTACTTAAATCCCTTTACTATATCTTCCTGCTTGACTTCACGCCCGCCACAATCTGCGCAGGTCTTTTTGTACTGCACTTGGCTGTTTGTCTTTTTGTCTATCATATTAAAGCCGATGTCGTTATTCTTTATGCTCTTATGCAAGGTTATGGGAATGTACACAAACCCGAAACTTATACTGCCTTTATAACTGTATGCCATAATGACAGTATGCGCAGAGAATAAAAAAATAAAGGCTATTACTCATAGCCTTTTTCTTTACGCGTATTATGTTGTTCTTGTGTTACTTCTTTAATAATATCATCTTCAACTATAAAATGTCTTTTACATTTTGAGCAAACGAACGAGCCGTTTGTTTCTCTTAAATTCAACCCTTTCTGTTCCGTCTTGCAATTTGGGCATATTTTATTTACAAGCATTTTGACCTCCGAATGAAAACATAGACATTATATCCTTATCATTATATTTCGTCAAGCTAAAACAAATAATCAGGCTACAAATCTATTGCCTTACAATATCAAGTC
>JAIDOO010000186.1 GCA_029063275.1 Clostridia bacterium | reverse complement strand
ATGCTTTCCGCCGTCTGCAGTTTTACGGCGGCAACAATATTCACTTTTTCGCCGAATGAATTTTTTTCGGGAACTTCCGCAAGAAGTTTTTTTACGTTTTGTTCAATCATATTTTAATTTTAATAAAAGGATTTAAATAAGTCAAACGCATTTTAACCGTCATATTGAGGCAAACGGAAGCAATATATATAAAACGGCGCATTTTATGCCATAATAATATTATTGACTTTAATTTCAAGCCGTGATAAAATATTTTATATTGGTAAATATTGTCTTTACGGCGTCGCGGCTTGCAAAAAGGGATAGGACGTTGATGCGGTTATTCGATTTGTCTTTTACCAAAGCGGGCGGTTATTTGCAATCGTTCGCCTGCCCGTGGCAGGCGTTAAAGGGTCTGAAAAACTTTATTCTGACCCTTTCGGGTACTCTTTCGGGCGACTTCGAACAGATTGCAGAGGGCGTATTCGTACATAAAAGCTCAAAAGTTTCGCCTACGGCGCAAATCTGCGCGCCTTGCATCATAGGCGCGGAAAGCGAGGTAAGACATTGCGCTTTTATCCGCGGCAGTGCGCTTATCGGCGAAAACTGCGTGATAGGCAACTCTACCGAGATAAAAAACTCGATACTTTTCGACGGGGTGCAGGTTCCGCATTTCAACTACGTCGGCGACAGTATTTTGGGGCGCTCGGCGCACCTGGGGGCAGGAGCGATAACCTCCAACGTGAAGTCCGACCGCTCGCCCGTAGCCGTCAGGGACGGAGAAGAGACTATATGCACAGGACTTATCAAGTTGGGCGCTATGATAGGCGACTTTGCCGAAATAGGCTGTAACAGCGTGCTGAATCCCGGCGCGGTAGTCGGCAGACGGTCAACCGTTTATCCGCTTTCGAGCGTGCGCGGTTTTGTACCCGAAAACAGTATTTACAAAGGCGGCGTAATATCGCCGAAAAAATAATTATGAAATCAAGCAAAAGAGAAAACGCAATAAAATTCGAGGGCGAACGCGTATCTTACCGCAAGCACGGATTCAGATACGGCTGTTACTGTTTTGCAAAACGCACCTTCGATATAGTGTCGTCGGGACTTATGATAATACTTTTGTCATGGTTCATTCTTTTGTGCCTTTTAATAAAGTGGCTTGAAGATTTTCACAACCCAGTGTATCTTTCTAAGCGCGTGGGTAAGGACGGCAGAATTTTTAAAATCGCAAAAATCCGCACGATGGTTCCCAACGCCGAGCAGATGAAGCAACAGCTTATCGACGCCGGTCTTAACGAAGCCGACCCGCCTGCATTCAAAATGAAAAACGACCCCAGAATAACCAGGGTCGGAAAGTTTTTCAGGAAGTTTTCGATTGACGAGCTTTTGCAGCTCTTCAACATATTCGGCGGTTCTATGAGCGTAATCGGACCCCGCCCGCCCCTGCCTGAAGAGGTGGCGGAGTATACCGAAGACCAGCTTCACAGGCTGGATATAAAGGGCGGACTTTTATGCCTTTGGCAGATTAAGCGCAGGCGAAACGATATTCCCTTTGATGAATGGGTTAAACTTGACGTAGAGTATATCAGAAAGCAAAGCTGTCTGCTCGATATTAAAATTCTGGTAAAGGGCGCGTTTATGGTTATCTTCGACCATAGCGGCGAATAATCAAAATTGTATAAAAATACCGCGGCGTTACGCCGCAGTTTTTTTATGCCGTAAATTAATATTTCGCTTTTTGCGACTGCACCAGCACCGCTATCAGCGAGCTGTAAATCATTGTGGGGAAGATGTAGAACAGGTGATTATCTATAATGCTTATTACCAGCATCGAAAGCACTGTAACGGCTATGAAACTGCGGTCTACGGTTACGTTTTTGAAATAACAGATAATCGTCTGCACCCTGTGAACGAGGTACGCCGCAAGTCCGAGAATTCCGCACGCCGCCAACATCTGCACAAAGGTGTTGTGGTACATCAGCGGAATTATATCCAAACCGACCATTTCGGCGACGTGTGGTATATCTACGAAGAAACCCACGCCGAATACGGGCGCCGAAATAAAGTTTTGTATACCGGTCTGCCAGATTTGCCATCTGTGGCTGCCGTTGAGCTCGCCGTCTACTATAATATTGTCAAACAGCTTTTTCATGTAGGCAAATACGGAATCCTGTTTAAGTCCGACAACTATAATCGCGCCGATAAGCCCTACGCCTATTATCAGTGTGTTTGCAATACGGTTTTTGCCCTTAACCAAAAGTATTATCGCACATATAATATATGTAAATACCGCGCCTATCATAGCCTGACGGCTCATAGAAAGGAATGCGGCGATAATAAGCACCAAAGAGTAGAGGGTGAGCGGAAAGCCGTAGCGGAATTTTCCTGCCAGGTAGGTCGCCGACGGTATGCACAGCACTAAAAGCATTCCCATAGTGTTGTGAACGCCCCAGCCGTACATCAGCTTGTCCCTGTTTATACTGCCGTTAACGAAAACGCCTTCAGAGGTAAGATAGGCTACCGCAAGCTCGGTAACAAGCACTATGCTGAACGCCATAAACGCGACGGCTATATCAATAAAGGTGTTTTTGTTCACCTTGATATTGTCTTTAAACATTACGAAAATGCCGAGGAAGAAGAACGCCATAAACACGCCGTAGGCAAGGTTTAAAGGGTCGTATTCCTTTGAAAAAACGCCGTTGAGCAAAAATGTAAGAGCCAGCGCGCACAGCCCGAAGAAAACGGGCGTAGGCTTAAATGATTTTTTTACGCCGACCATTACGATTCTGTAAATCATCGCCCCGACCAACAGGGTTATAAGAATTATAACCTGCACCAAAACCGCCGTCTGAAAATAGTAGTCGGAGCCGCCGACGGTGTAAGAGGGGGAGTTTGTCCGCGATACCATTACGTGCATAAACGGAATCTGGCACACGAGCGGGGTCAGGTCGTCCAGCGCGATAAGCATACATATCCCAAGCGCGGCCATATAGTACATAACAACCAAATCGAGCCCCGTGTAATAACAAACCAGCGCTATTACAGCTGTCAAAAAAGGAAGGTACCTTGACGAAAGTATCTTTTTAAATGTGTTAAAGCCCTTTACGGCAGATAATTTCATTTTCCATATCCTCTTGAGTTTCTAACTCTTTTAATTATATCTTATCCTCTCTTCAATGTCAATACAAGCGGCGGATATTTCTTGACAAGTAACGATAAAAGTTGGTAAAATTATCCATACCACCACATTCATTTGATTTTACCCACACATGATTAAGCAGACATTTGAAGAGGTCTTCACCTTCGAAGCGCTTTACCGCGCCCATATGAAGGGGAGGAACAGCAAACGGGACAAAAAACCTCTCGTTCGCTTTGAAATGACTATGCTGAACCACTTGTACGACATCTATGACAAAATTTTGAACGGCAAGTTCAGATTCGGCAATTACAGCGCGTTCGTCGTGTACGAACCAAAAAAACGTGAAATCCAGACCCTGCATTACTCGGCGAGAATTGTCCAGCACGTCATATGCGACGACGTTCTTATGCCTTACTTTTCAAAACGCGCCATTTTGGACAACTGCGTTTGTCAGGTCGGCAAGGGGAGCCATTTCGCTTTGCGCAGGTTTGAAAATATGCTGAGAGCGCATATCCGCAGACACGGCGTAACGGGCTATATTTTAAAGTGCGATATTTTAAAATACTTCCCCAGTATGCCGCATAAGCAAATGAAAGAGGTATTTTGCAACCCCATCAAGGACAAACGCCTGCGCGCTATGATAGAGGGCGTAATCGACAGCTATCACACCCACGCGGACTACCTCAACAGATATTCCATTCCGCCCCTCGGCAATTCCGAACGCGGAACCGAACGCGGCGTTCCCATAGGCAACCAGACCAGTCAGGTTTTCGGTATGTATTATCTCAACGCCGTTGACAGATTTGTCAAAGAAAAACTTCGTTGCAAGGTCTACTCGCGCTATATGGACGATTTTGTGCTTGTGCACGAGGATAAAACCTTTGTCCAGAACGCCCTTGCCGAAATTAAAAAAATCGTTGCCTCGCTGGGACTTTTTCTCAATTCCAAAACCCAGATTTTTCCCATAAAAAACGGCGTAACCTATCTCGGTTTCAGATACGTTATAACTCCCGAAGGCAAGATTATCAAAACCGTAAAAAAGCGCACCCGCACCCGTATGCGCTGGCGCGCCCGTTATATCAAAAAAGCCTACTTTGACGGCGCAATAGACAGCGACAGAGTGCAGATGTCCCTTTCCGCGTTCCACGGCCATTTAAAATTCGGCAATACTTATAAATTAAGAAAAGAACTTTTTGACAGGCTTTCCGCGCTGGTTAACGACGATTTTAAACTGAGGAAAAAAT
>JAIDOO010000185.1 GCA_029063275.1 Clostridia bacterium | reverse complement strand
GTTGACTTTGAGTTTGAGCATAGATTCGCAAATTGATTTTCTCGTCTGTTCGTAGCCGTAATGCTCTATCCATACCTTAGTGGTTATAAATATCTCCTCACGCGGAATGCCCGACTTTTCGATAGCGTTGCCGACTTCTTCTTCGTTGAAATAGCTCTGCGCCGTGTCGATATGACGGTAACCTACTTTGAGCGCGTCGAGAACGCAACGCTCGCACTCGTCCTTGCTTACCTGATAAACGCCGTATCCGAGCTGCGGCATTTTTACTCCATTTGATAAAGTTACATATTGCATTGATAATTCCTCCGATATTTTTATGGTTACAGTATAACACTGCCGAAGTCAAAATGGAATTTCAAGTTTGTTAACCGTATTAACTTCAAGTAAATACAAAAAGACAGGCGGCTTAATACCGTCTGTCCTTGTATTTGTGAGTTTAATTTTTATTTTACCGCTTCGTCATAATCTTTATCCGAAACGGGTTCGCACCATTCGGTCTTGCCGTTTTCGGCAGGCACTTCTATTGCAAGATGTGAAAACCACTTGTCTTTGCCTGCGCCGTGCCAATGCTTTACGCCGACGGGAATATTTACAACGTCGCCCTCTTTCATTTTAATTGCAGGCTTGCCCCATTCCTGATAGTAACCCTCGCCGCCTACGCAAACAAGAATTTGACCGCCGCCTTTGGTTGCGTTATGGATATGCCAATTATTACGGCAACTCGGCTCAAACGTTACGTTTGCAATAAATACTTGCTCTTTGCTTACGGGCGCAAGATAGCTCTGTCCTTTGAAATATTTTGCGTATGCGTCGTTAGGTGCGCCTACGGGAAAGAAAATCGTATTTTGATAAACGTCCTTTGCCGAAAGTGCGGGTGTTTGCTCGTTCCACACTTCCTTTGCAAGATTGAACACCGCCCAACCTTTGGGCCACCCTGCGTAGAACGCTGTGTGCGTGATTGCCGCTACGATTTCCTTCTTCGTAACGCCGTTGTTTTTTGCATTTATAAGATGATGCTTTAATGAGCTGTCGCAAATACCCTGCGACATAAGCGCAACAACCGTTATTATACAGCGCGTCTTTACGTCTATATCGGTATTGTTCCAATTCTCTCCGAAAAGCACGTCGTCGT
>JAIDOO010000184.1 GCA_029063275.1 Clostridia bacterium | reverse complement strand
AAAACCCGTGCTATAATTTGTATACTTATAAATAGGCATAAAAAAGTACCCTCATACGGCACTGCGTGCCGCCTTCACCGGGGAAGGCTATAATGAGGTAAAAAATTTATAAAGATTTCTCTGCAAGCTCGAAACGACGGGCGGCGGGGATATAAGGAGATAAAAAATATGAATAGAAGAGTAAACAAAACCCGCATAGGGGGGGGGGTGCGCACTTTATAGCGTAAAGAAAGAACAGGCTAAAAGAATAGGTCTGTTTACTTTAATAATGCTCTTTTTCTGCACAGCAATACTATGCTGTGCTTTTATTGCGCCCAAAACAGGTAATATCAGCGCGAAAGCTGCAACGGTAGATATTAACCCTTCTGTCGTATACGATAATTCAACGACGGTTTCGTACAATATTCCCGGCGGTGATACTGCCACAACCCCTACCACCGTTGCATATACGAATATGACCGGAAGTAACAATGTAAACGTTGCACCGAATAACGGACTCATAAATCCTGTAATGAGAATGAACAATAATTTTTCGGCAATAGACGCGGACGCCGGGTTTACCGCCTTTTATATGAGCGTTTCGGTTCCTGCGGGCGCAAAATTGACGGTTCAATATAAGTTTGATATGTCTTTGGGTAAAGCAACAGACAGCGTGGACGGATCTTCGCACTACGGCGCAGAGTTTTTTCACTTCGGCACTGGCGACGACGTTACGGGTGAAAACCCCGTGGACATAACAACGCTCAGTTTTGCAACAACTGCTTCAAGCGGCGGGGCTTCGGTTATAAGACTTGACGGCGGAAATCCTACTTCGGTTTTTAGCTGTTCATTGGCTTTTACATCAAATCAAGGAAATCCTGCAATGCATAAAGGTATGGCCTATTATCCGAATATAGGTTCTGCCGTAAACGGATGCGACCCCATTCATAGCGGAAGTTATACAACTGCGGAAATCACTTACGAAAATACCACAAACTCAAACAAAGTCTATAAAGAATATTTCGGTTTGTTCGGTATGGCTTCAACCGCTTCGGGTAGCTGTCATATATTTTGGACCGAATTGAATTTGACCGTAGAAAAAGCCGAGTTTGAAAAAGTATCGAAGCCTTCTTACGGCGTTGACAACTACACTTATGACGGAACGGATAAAACCTTTACCGTAACGGGAATAGACGCCGCAAAGACCGCGCTTGTAAAAGCAGAAAAGACCGCGCTCGACGGCACAAAGACTACCCTTTACGAGTATACAAACTATCCCCAGTCCCCGATAGCTTCCACGGGCACAAACCCGCTTGTCGGCAACCAGTGCAAATTTACCGACGCGGGAATTTATACGCTGAGTTTCAGACCGGTAGGGGCGGTGTGGTCGGATACGCTTGACACCACAGCGTACGAAATTAAGTTTTACATATTCCCCAAAACGGTAGTAAAACCTACGGTTGCCACCGCCGACTTAAACGGCAAAACATACAACGCAAGCTCGCAGACTTTTTCGCTTACGCTTGCGGGCGGATTATCTGCTTCAACGTGGTCGAGTTACATAAACATTGACAGCACCAAGGGCGGAAACCTGCCGACGGGCGTTACGGATAATTCAAACGGCGGCTTCGCCGTTACCGACGCGGGTGATTATGAAGTTTATCTGACCCTTGTCGACGAAAAAAATACCTGCTGGTCTGCGACTACAACCAATCCCTACACCAAGACGAGTTGGAGCGGCGCGAACGCGGGCGGTACCTGCAAAGTTGATTTGAAAATGAACGCTTTTGAGCTGACGGTAAGCAAGCTCGATTGCGACAAAAAGGACGGCAGTAACTGGGCTTGGAATATGGGCGACACCGCCACGGTTACTTTGGAAATTTCGGGATTTTTGCTGACCGAACACGCGACCGAGGGCGATGCTGACAGCGTAACGCTGAGTTATTATTACACGCTAAACGGCGGAGCGGAAAACCCCGTTTCGGCTAAGAGCGAAACTTACGACCCCGCAAGCAAAACCATATCCGCAACGATAGAGTTGCCCACCACGCTTTCACCCGACACATATACGTTCGGCGTTAAGCCCGACGGCAGCGCGGGTTCGGGCAAAAACTATACTGTTAAAGTCAGTCTTGCAACCAAAACTTTCATCGTTTCCGCAGAGGGGTTAGACCCCTCGGTGTTGGCGTGGACTTACACGGTCGACGGCGTTTCGGACACGACTAAGAGAATAACCGACGGCGGCAAGCTGACTTACGCATTGAAGGCAGACGGCACGGCTACCGTTTACAACCCGCAGATAATGCTCATTTTCGATACGAGCGATTATACTGATAAAATCGAGGTCGATACTTCTGCCGGCACTGGTTACACGGGCTCGGTAAGCGTTTCGGCGGTAGGCGCGAATTACGCAACCAAGGTTACACTTAAAGTTACCGACAGCAATACAAAATTTGTCAATCCCAACAACAATCCCAATATAACGGTTTCATCCGACGGGAAGAGCGCAACGGTTACTTTGAAGTGGGAGATTGAAAAAGCCGACTTCGATTTGTCGGGCATCGTCTGGGAATACTGGTACAAGGACGGCGACGGCAATGTGCATACGGACGATTATACTAAGGCGCTCGAATACAACGACAACCGTTGGATTTACGTCCGTATCAAAGAAAGCTCGCTTCCCGCAGGGCTGAGCTTCAATACTAACTACACTGACGTATTGTCTGGTTACGATACATACGGCGACAGACAGAAGAATATAAACACTACTGCAAATCCCAAGTATACCACGCAGTTTGACGCGGTAAACGATTTTTCTTACGATACAAATTCGTTCAACGCGCCCGACGCAACGGCAACCACGCTGAAACTGGTTTGGGAAATAGCGGCTAAATCGATAGTGGCGGGCTTCAAAAACACGGCGCACACCTATTCGAATTCCAACGGCTCGGGTACCTATTATTTAAGGGAGCTCAACCTTACGGCGATGGGCTTGCCTTCGACCTATGCGAGTTATTTCGAGTTGAAGTACTACGACGAGGACGGCAACGAAGTTACGCTTGCGCAAATCGACGCGTCGGCAGACCCTACCGAGGAAAAGAGCTACACCGTTAAGGCGTTTATAAGTTCTACGGTTGCGGCGGCGCAGAATTACAGGTTTGTCGACGCTTCGGGCAATCCGGTAACGCCCAGCGCTACCTTTAAGACGGGCAGCAGTAACACTCCCGCAACTTTTACCGTCGACGGGCAGGACGGCTCTTCGCCGATTAAAGTAACCTATGACGGAAACGCGCACTTCGGAACAAATATCAAGGTTACCGACGAAAACGGAACCGAAGTTTCAGACGGCGATTTCGAGATTAAATATTACACCGGCAAAGTGCCCGTAGCAGGCAACGAAATAAGCGGTCCGCCCACGGACGCGGGCGAGTACTGCATCGAAGTGGTGCTTAAAAACGGCGCGGAAAATACTTATATCGTTACAAACGAATATATCCCCGTAACGATTGAAAAAATCAAAATCGCATTGCCCGATATAGACGAAATCTTTTTCAATAACAATTTTGTAAACCTTTCGGATTATATGCACGGCAGTTGGGACGATTATAAGGATACAGGCATAATCGTACTCGGCGGAACGTATGACGGCGTGAAGTTTGCAAACAGCTATAAGGCAATTCTTACAATCACCGATTCAAACTATTGCTGGGACTACGGCACAACCGCAACAGCGGTTAAAAAGCTTGCAAAATACGCGCTTGCCGAAGGCGGCATAAACTGGACTGGCAACGAAACTGTCGCCAATCTGGAATGGGCGATTAATCCTTACGTTTTAAAAGCTTCGGGCTGGAATTTAAGCGGAAAGGAAGGCGCGGTATACAATATCCCTGCAAATCTTTTGGAAGGGCTGGACGTAGAGTTAAACTATTTGTATTACACCGACAAGGCGAGCAATCCTTTGGGCGACGGCGACAGCCTCGAAGCGGGTCTGACCTACTTTGTAAAAGCGCAATTGTCGGGCTCGGGCGCAAACAACTTCGTATTCGAGGACAGCAAGGACACTACTTCAAATTTTGCTACCTACAATATTCCCAAGAACGGACTTACGGCGGCGCTTGGCGCGGTGAAAGACTTTATGACAGGGACCCTGTTGGGCTTGCCTGTGTGGGCGTGGTTCTTGATAGGTCTTGCGCTGTTGATACTATTGATTATAATAATAGTGGTTGCATGCAAACGCAGGAAGAGTAAAGAAGAACGCGAAGAGATCAAGGCAAGGAAAGAAGAGGAACGCCAACGCCGCGAGGAAGAGCGGCAAATGCAGAGAGAGAAGCTCGAAGCTGAACGCGAGCTTGCCAAGGCAAAGCAGGAAGCCGAGCTTGAAAAGATCCGCGCGCAAGCAGGACTTGCGGCGGGCGCGGGAATGGCGGGAGTTGCTATGCAACAGCCTCAGCCTCAACCTCAACCTGTTCAACAGCAGATGCCGATACAGCAACCTCAACCCCAAACAGTTCAGTATGCGCCCGATAATTCGGTGCTTGCTGAAATAAGAGCAGA
>JAIDOO010000183.1 GCA_029063275.1 Clostridia bacterium | reverse complement strand
CGGTACGGCTTACCACGCGTTTTTAGAGCTTTGCGACTTTAATAAAAGGGACGCGGCGGCGATTTCGGAAGAAATCGAAAGCTTTGTAAAAAGCGGTAAAATGACGCCCGATACCGCCGCTCTTTTAAGTGCGGACGAGCTGGGCGAAATTCTGAATATGCCCGTATTCGGAAAGCTTAAAGGGGCAACCCTTTTAAGGGAACAGGAATTTTTGTGCAATCTTCCCGCCGGGGACGTTTTGCCCGATACGACTTCTTCGGACGGCGTGCTCGTCCAGGGCGCGATTGACCTGCTTGCCCTGCAAAAGGATAAAGCAGTGATAATAGATTACAAGTATTCCAAAAAGGACGATACAAGACTTATCGAAACCTATTCCCCGCAGCTTGCGCTGTATAAAAAGGCGGTAGCGGTAATCACCGGAAGGAAGGAAAAGGATATATCCTGCGTAATCGTAAATATTTACCGGCGCAGGCAGATAGACCTTGATTGAAAAACAGAAAACATTCTTTTTTGCGACAAAATATCCGTCTTTTCACGGCTGAAAGACGGATATAATTTATACGCTTATGTTCTCAGAGTTTATAAATAACGTATATTCAAAAGTCGCAAGTCTTTCTTTCGATACCCTCTTATGGATAATATGGGGGTCGTTCGCGGGAATTTTTATTGCAACGCTGTTGCTTTCCCTATGCCTGCCCAGAATAAAGACCGCTTCCAAAACGCCCTTTTTCAATCTGGTAAACGCTTACGCCGCGTTGACCTTCGGCGCGTTTATTACCGAAGAGGGTCTGCCCCAGTCGGTGCTTGCCGCAGTAATTTTCTGGTGCGTCGGATATTTGCTGTACGGGCTTTTGTGTCTTACCACCAAGCGCAAAAAGCAAGCCGCCATTCAAAGCCAGGTCGCAATTTCTTCGTTGCCGGTAACAAACCCGCCCGTAAAACAGCCCGTGATAAGGGCTGAGGTGCCCACGGCAAAATCAACCGTGAGGCTCGAACACGCGATTTCGGTAACGGACAGGCTTCTGCAAAAAAACCTGGGCAAAGGGGACAGGCAGGAGCTTGAAAAGCTGAAAAACACGCTGGCGGTTCTTCAGATGAAGGGCGCGCTCACGCCGTCGGAATCGGATATTTTAAACGAAAATTTTAACGCGCTTTTAAAGCTTATGGCAAAATACAACGTTTAAATGGATTTTAAATTAGCCTGAACGTACTCGCCCTCGCGCTGGGCAATTTGCAACGCCTCGCCCGTTAAGCGGGTTCCGCGCTTTAAAATCACTTTGCCGTCTTTTTTGACGTCGCTTTTTAAAATGCGTTCACGGTCTTTGACTATTACGGCGTCTCCGCAGACAAGCTCGTTTGCGGAGAACTTTTTTTTGCCGACGTAAGCGGTGGTAAGCGTATCGCATTCCACCGAAAAGTCGGTGAGATTGCCGAGATAATTTCCGTTTCCGTCAAATACGGGCTTCCCAAGGCGCATAGGCACGCTGTCGCGTATGGCGGCTTCCCTGTCCTCGAAAATAATCTTGTCCTCGCCGTAGCTTAAAATATTCTGCGCGTCTACCGAAAATTCGTTTTCGTTTTTGTCGGCGCATTTCAGACATTCCAGCCTGTCGCCGCGTACGTTCACGCAGACGACGTATCCCGTTTTGCCCGCCGTGCTTTCAACCTTCATACCGTAAAATAATGAAATTTTCATAAATCACCTCGTAACATCTATCAGTATTGTATTTATACCGCGCTTATAAAAAGCACGCTGTAAAAGGTATAATTTTGTCGATTGTGAAATAAAATATAAAAACTTTACATATGCCTTGACATGTGTAAAGTTTTAGTGTAAACTTTTGGTAATTATGAAGGATTACGACGTTATAATCGCGGGCGCGGGAGTCGCGGGACTGAACTGCGCCTTGCATCTGCCTGAAAATAAAAGAGTTCTTATTATCTGCAAGGACGAACCCGAAAAGAGCGACAGCTATCTCGCGCAGGGCGGTATCTGCCGTCTTAAAGACGAGGACGATTACGAAAGTTATTTTCAGGACACTATGCGCGCGGGGCACGGCGAAAACGATACCGCCGCAGTGGAGTGTATGATACGCTCGTCGCAGGCGGTTGTCGACGAGCTGATTTCTCTCGGCGTTGAATTCGCAAGGGAAAAGGACGGAAGCCTTTGCGCCACCCGCGAGGGAGGACACTCTGCAAACAGGATATGCTTTCACGCGGATTGCACTGGCAAAGAGATAACCTCCCGCCTTATGCAAAAGGTGCAAACCCTCAAAAACGTAACCGTTTGCCCGCACACCGTGCTTTTGGATATAATTGCCGACGGCGAGTGTTCGGGCGCGGTCGTTTGGGATAAAAAGACGGATAAGGTAAGGAAAATATTTTCGGATTACACCGTGCTTGCCACGGGCGGTATAGGCGGAGTTTTCAAAAAGAGCACAAATTTCAGGATACTTACCGGCGACGGCGTTTCGATATGCTTAAAGAGGGGAATCGGGGTTGATAACATAAACTACGTCCAGATTCATCCGACCACCCTTTACAGCGAAAAAGAGGGCAGGAGCTTTCTTATTTCCGAGTCGGTCCGCGGCGAGGGCGCGGTGCTTCTGGATAAAAATTTCAAGCGTTTTACCGACGAGCTTCAGCCGCGCGACGTCGTAACTAAGGCGATTTACAGCCAAATGCAAAAGGACGGAACGGCGTACGTCTGGCTGGATATGCGTACGATACAAAGAGAGGAAGTGCAGTCCCATTTTCCCGGCATAGTAGAAAGGTGCTTAAAGGAGGGGATAGACGTATTTACCCAACCCGTCCCCGTCGTGCCCGCCCAGCACTATTTTATGGGCGGAGTTAAAAGCGGGCTTGACGGCAGAACTACTTTGCCCAGGCTTTACGCCGTGGGGGAAACCTGCTGTAACGGCGTTCACGGCGCTAACAGGCTGGCTTCGAACTCGCTTCTGGAAAGTCTGCTGTTTGCAAAACGCGCGGCGGAGGATATTACATTAAATTATAAAGAAGCAAAAACCTTTGCGGACGCGGATTTGAAGGAGTACGAAAATCCGCAGAAAATTCTTGAAGATTATAAATCGATTTTACTTAAAGCTATTGAGGAGGCTGAAAATGTTAGACCCCGTAACTATTAAAACCAACGCGGACGAACTGATTAAGTCTGCGCTTAAAGAGGATATTTCGAGCGAGGACGTAACGACCAATGCGGTTATGCGCAAACGCGTTTTGGGCGAAGCGCAGTTAATCGCCAAACAGGACGGAGTAATCTGCGGTCTGCCCGTGTTTGAGCGTACTTTTAAAATTTTGGACAAAGCCGTAGAAATCACCTTTTACAAAAAAGAGGGCGAAAGGGTCAAAAAGGGCGAAACCGTCGCAAACGTCAGGGGGGATATCCGCGTTATACTTTCGGGCGAGCGCACGGCGCTGAATTTTTTACAGCGAATGAGCGGAATTGCAACCTACACGGCGGAAACGGTAAAGCTGTTGGAGGGGAGCAAAACCAAGCTTTTGGATACCAGAAAGACTACCCCCAATATGCGCCTTTTTGAAAAATACGCAGTAAAAACGGGCGGGGGGAATAACCACCGCTACAACCTTTCGGACGGGATTTTGCTTAAAGACAACCATATCGGAGCGGCGGGCGGAGTCAAAAAGGCGGTGCAGATGGCAAAGGAATACGCGCCGTTCGTCAGGAAGATAGAAGTTGAAGTTGAAAATCTGGAAATGTGCGCGGAGGCGGTCGAAGCGGGCGCGGACATAATTATGCTCGACAATATGAGCATAGAGGATATGAAAAAGGCGGTGGAGTTAATCGCAGGCAGGGCGCAGACCGAGTGCAGCGGAAACGTAACCAGGGAAAATATCGGAAAAATCAAAGCGGCGGGAGTGGATTTTATATCAAGCGGCGCACTGACCCATTCGGCGCCCATACTCGATTTATCTCTTAAAAATCTTCACCCCGTGGAGGACTAATGAAATCGGATAAGCGCAGGCAGGAAATTTTAAGCCTTTTGGGCAATACCGAAAACGCTATACCTGCAAACGTTTTAAGCGAAAAATTCGGCGTATCCCGTCAGGTCATAGTGCAGGATATTGCGATTTTGCGCGCCAACGGCTACGACATAACGTCTACAAACCGCGGCTATCTGTTAAGCTCGGGCATAGGCGCTTCACGGGTTTTCAAGTGCCGTCATTCCTTCGAAGAGATTGTGGACGAGGGTGCGCTCGTTATAAGCTTAGGCGGAAAAATAGAAGATATTTTCGTAAATCACCGCGTCTACGGCAGGATTTCGGCAAGGCTGGATCTGAACAGCCGTATCCACGTTGAAGAGCTTTACCGTTCGCTCGTGTCAGGCGCGTCAAAACCGCTTATGAGCGTAACAGACGGGTATCATTACCACACTGTTTCGGCGCAGGACGAAAGCGCGCTTGACGAAATTGAGGAGGCTTTGCGCAAAGCGGGCTTTCTGATAGAAATCTAAAATTAAATATAATTAAATGTTATAAAAACGCCCGCGCAGGGAC
>JAIDOO010000182.1 GCA_029063275.1 Clostridia bacterium | reverse complement strand
TGCTGGTGTAGCTCAACTGGCAGAGCAGCTGATTTGTAATCAGCAGGTTGTGGGTTCGATTCCAATCACCAGCTCCATTACTTACCCCGCCGCTGACGGACGGGGTAAAAAACTAAATACGGGCGGATTGCAGAGTGGCCAAATGCATCAGACTGTAAATCTGACGTCTCCGACTTCGGTGGTTCGAATCCACCTCCTCCCACCAGCAAAAAGAACAGGTTTTTACCTGTTCTTTTTGCTGTGTTGGTCATCGGGGCTTCGAACCACTGTTCGACTGAGCGAAGCGAAGGTTTGCTGAGGGTTCCCGTTTACGGGATACGGCAATATCCACCTCCTCCCACCAGAATAACAGCACCTCTTTTGAGGTGCTGTTATTCTGTATGCGCGTAGGCGACAGAAAGAAACGCGATTTATCGGTGGTTCGCGCGAGCGAGCAAGCTGTGTTTAGTTATTAAAAAAAGAAATGTTGACTTGCAAGCGCCGCTCTGCGCGTATGCGCAGAACACACCTCCTCCCACCAATAGCAACATAAAACGAACCGCTTTATAAGTGGTTCGTTTTAGATTTTTATATTATCCGTTTATCATTTCGTCAATACTAATGTCAAAAATTGCGCAAATCTTTCTTAGCATGTCAATATTCGGCTCTGTTCGTCCCTGCTTCCAATTTGCATAACAACTTTCTACCACGCCAAGGGATATTGCAACCTGTTTTTGCGTAAACACGGACTCCTTTCGCGCATTTTTTAAGTTTCCGCAAAATTTTTTATCCATATCAAAATCATCGCCACAGCCAGATAAAATGTATTGACACTAAATAAATTATCAAGTACAATGATTACAAACAAAATAAACGAGCCGCATAATTGAGTAAACCTAAATTAGAAAAAATAATTAACATACTTCAACGCGATCAAAACTTTTCAATAACTCGTGAACAATATATTTATTTGAACGGCGCAGACTTACCTCTATCTAAGTCATATATTATAAAATTGAGGTAATTACTGAATCACTAAAATTTACTAACAGTGATAAACGATGATAATTAAGGAGATAATTATGGCAATTATAAAATGTCCAGAATGCGGCAACAATATTTCAGACAAGGCAAAAACTTGTCCAAATTGCGGTTACCCAATTGAAACAACAAATCCTAATGGTTCCGTGAGAATTAAATTTTCGTTTGTTCGAAGCGCAGGAGGTGTCAATGGAAATCAAAAAGTGTCATTGATTGCTGACAATCAAACATTATGGAAAGGACAAGCCGGAAGTGTAATTGACTTGACTTTTACCGGTCCAACAGAAGTTACGATAATTTATCATATAAGTCTTATGCATTGGGGAGGTCAGTGTACAGGCATTATTGACCCGAATAAGAGCAAAAAGTATAATGTTTCAGTAAGACAAGGAGTATTTTCCACAAAATTGGTTTTGCAGCCTGTTGATGTGTTTGATTCAGATTAATAATATATTTTACTAAATATGTATAATAAATGAACGGTTGAAAAATTCGTTTTAGGTTACTATTTCTCCACCAGCAAAAGGAACAGGTAAATACCTGTTCCTTTTGCTGTATATTAAGTTCAGTATCAAACCACAGTTCGTGCGAGGCAACTTTGTTGCCGACGCCATGCCGAGGGTCCCTTTGTGAAACGGCGATACACACCTCCTCCCACCTTTGGCGCGCAAGAGAAAACCATTTAAGTTATTTGTTTAGTTTTATGCATACAGTCGAGGTCTAAAATCGGTTATAGCACTTGTCTTATATTTGAAAAATGCGTTTGGCTATGATATAATACTTTTGACTTGGAGATTTAGTTAAGCAATGGCAAACAAAAAATCCGCAAAAAAAAAATCAACGGCTTATTTATTGCGGTTACAGTAATATTATATTTTTTCTCTTTGTATGCGCTTGGATTTTATTTTGAAAGCGGATACAGAATTAAACAATATGATTTTGAAAATCCCGTTAAAGCAGTTTATACAGACATAAAGGAATCCATATCTTTTTCGCGTCGCGGTCTTTATGACTTAATTTATGAATATACGGCGCCCGACGGTACTTTTTATACCGGTAAGTCTAATACCGATTATCCTAAGAGTAAAGCGGAATCTTACATCGGTACAGAAGTTGAAATATATTTAGACGGCAAAGGCGACAGCACGACACACGATTACCGTAAAGACAACCGATTGCTGTACCTGATTTTCGGAATCGTATTTATACTGTCGGGTACCGCGACTATAGTAATACCGGTCGTTTTATATAAAAGAAAGCCCAAAAAGCCGTAACTGTTTGTGGACTGCTATGCAAAAATATAAGCATTATAAAGTTGACTTGACAATTGAAAGCGTGTATTATAAAAAGCCGAAAAAAAGGAGTATTTTATATGTTTAACGTTACCGAAGATATTTTTTACATTGGCGTTGACGACACTGATTTGGACTTGTTCGAAGGGCAGTACGCAGTACCCAACGGCATATCTTACAACTCGTACATTTGCATTGATAAAAAAATTGCCGTGTTCGATACCGTCGATAAGCGCAAGACCTGCGAATGGCTTAAAAATCTCGAATGCGTTTTAAACGGTTCCAAGCCCGATTATCTGATAATTTCGCACGTGGAGCCCGACCACGCGGCAAGCATACCCGCATTTACTGAAAAATACCCCTCCGCCGTCCTTGTAGGCAATGAAAAAACCTTTGCAATGATAAAGAGGTTTTTCGGTGAAGTTACTTCTGAAATGCTTATAGTCAAAGAAGGCGACACGCTTGACCTCGGAAAGCACAAATTGACATTTGCCTTTGCGCCTATGGTGCACTGGCCCGAGGTTATGCTTTGCTACGATACTTCGGAAAAAATTCTTTTCTCTGCGGACGCGTTCGGAAAATTCGGTGCACTATCGCACGAAGAAGACTGGCTTGACGAAGCAAGGCGGTACTATATCAATATAGTAGGTAAATACGGCGTGCCCGTGCAGAGCGTTCTGAAAAAAGCCGCCGCACTGGATATAAAAACCATATGCCCCCTTCACGGTCCTGTTCTTAAAGACGACATCGGGTATTATCTGGGCAAGTACGATATATGGAGTTCGTACCGTCCCGAAGACGACGGCGTATTGATAGTCTGCGCTTCGGTTTACGGCAATACCGCCTCCGCCGCCGAAAAGCTTTTTGACGAACTGAAATCGCGCAGCGTTAAGTCCGAAATACTCGATTTAAGCCGATGCGACGGAGCGTACGCGGTTGCGTCCGCTTTCAGATACTCGAAGCTTGTTATTGCAAGCATAACCTACGACGGCGGAATTATGCCGTGCGCAGAAGCTTTTATAAACAAATTAAAGGCTAAAAATTTCAGCAACCGCACTGTAGGTTTTATACAAAACGGAAGCTGGGCTCCCGCCGCCGCCAAAATTATGCGTACGGCTTTTGAAAGCTTTAAATCGGTTTTATTCTGCGACGTTACCGTTACGGTAAATTCCGCTTTGGACAAAAAAGCCGAAGAACAAATCACAGCCCTTGCAACAGAGCTTACTAAATTTTGATGGACAACAGAAAAGCAGAAATACGGCACGTTGAATACGCCGACAAAGACTTTTGGTTTTCGCTTGACGGGCACCTCCCTGTTTCGGAATTCGATAAAAAGGTGCGGGATAAATCGGGTTACGTTTTATCGGTGGAAAGAAGCCCCGTAGGAATTTTGCGTTATAATCTTTTTTGGGACAACACCCCTTTTTGTAATTTAATCTACATTAAAGAAGGTTATCAAAGAAAAGGTTACGGCAGAATTTTAATGACCCACTGGGAAACGGAGATGAAAAAATCGGGGTATACCCGGATTTTGGTTTCTACCCGAAGCGACGAAAGCGCCCAACACTTTTACCGCGAACTGGGCTATAAAGACTGCGGAGTTTTAACCGCACCCGACCAGCCCGAAGAGCTGTTTTTGGGTAAATATATATATGAAGATTTATGAGGTTGCCGACAAAAAGGAATATCTGCCCCTCTTACTGCTTGCCGACGAGCAGGAAAGTATGATAGACAGATATATCGGCTTTTCAAAAATGTTTGTTATCGACGATAACGGAATTAAGGGCGAAATCGCAGTTTGCGAATTACCCGACGGAGTTCTGGAAATAAAAAGTCTGGCTGTTTTTCCCGAATTTCAAAAACAGGGCTACGGGAAAAAACTTATTGAATTTATTTGCAAAAAGTATCAAAACGATTTTTCTGTTATTCACGTCGGAACGGGCGACAGCGGACTTACCGTTCCCTTCTATGAAAAATGCGGATTTGAGAAATTTAAAGTAGTTGAAAACTTTTTTACCGACAACTACGACCACCCTATTACAGAAAACGGAAAGCGGCTTATCGATATGATATATCTTAAAAAAGAGCTGTAAAAGTTTTTACTGAAAAATTTGTTACAAACTTAAAACGTTATATTTTATTGTATGGAAACAGGAATAGAATTCCGGTTCACCCGCAAACAGTACAAAATCCAGGATACTTATGCTTACACACCGTTT
>JAIDOO010000181.1 GCA_029063275.1 Clostridia bacterium | reverse complement strand
ACGGCAACTTTCGACCAAATGAACAAATACTTTACCATACAGGAAATGCCGATAGTTTCATCGCGCTATTGGAATATGGTACACGGCACTAATCCAGAAGAAGTCAAAAAGGACGCGGAAGGTATGCAGACGATGCGTATCTTGGCGCGGAATATGGCTTATATGTTAAAGTGCAAGGAAGCGGCGGAGAAAGCGGGTGTATCTGCGCCAAAGCGTGAGCCGAGCGTGTTCACGAACTTTATAAGAGAGTAAACTCTTATGAAAAAAATTATAGCAAGTATTATTTTCGTTTGCGTATCAATTATATCGCTGTTTACGCTTTTCGGTTGTCATAGTAAAGATAATCCAAACTTGGGTGGCAGCAACGCCGGGCAGACGGGGAATGGAGGAAATACAATAGACAGTCCTGCTGTTACTATTGGGACTGAAACCTATCGCGGTTTTCTTGTGGATAACGTTTATCACTCCAAAAATAACGGCGATATCCATTTTCATATTTATGTTCCTGAAAGTTACGACGGAAACAAGCCTTATGCGCTTTACGTTTCGTTGTGTGGATACGGTGGATACTACTTTCAAGGTATTGGTATAAATCTGCGTCAGGAAAACTTTGTATTCGAAGCGCAAAAGTATAATTCTGAAATGATTATCGTCGCACCGCAATTAAACGATTGGGGTAATTCGTCTGCAAATCAAACGGTTGCGTTGACGGAGTTTCTTCTGTCCGAATACAAAATAGATGAAACGAAAGTATATGCTAACGGCTATTCAGGTGGCGGAGAAACGCTGTCGCTTGTTATGGCAAAGAAACCTGAATTGTTCTCCGCTATATTACACGTCAGTTCTATTTGGGACGGAGAGTTGGAACCTCTTGTAAACAGTAAAGTACCTGTTTATTTCGTAATAGGCGAAAGCGATGAATACTACGGATCGGCACGAATCAGCGCAACGTATGAAACGCTTTGCAGACTTTATAAAGCGCAAGGGTTGAACGACGAACAAATAAAAGTTTTGGCGGTGTTGGACGTAAAGCCGCGGAGTTATTTCATAGAACGGGGAACAAGTAATCAGCATGGTGGAGGCGGATTATTTGCGTTTGATGAGCGAATAATGGGTTGGCTATTCAATAGGTAAACGGGGAGGTACATAAATGAAAAAACTTTTTGCAGTTATTATTGCGCTTGTTTGCGTATTGTCGTTCGCCGCTTGTTCAAGTGGCAATAATGGGGAGAATACGGGTAGCGGTGGCACTGAAATTATATTGCCCGATTTGCCGGGTTGGAGTGGCGATGCAGAAACGCCAGATGATAGTAGTATCCCTGAACTTCCAAATTTACCAAGTGACGATGAAGAACAAGGGGGCGAGGATATACCTACGAATACACGATACACGGCAAGCACAAATATTTCCGACGTTATAAATGATTCCATATTTGGAAATTGGGGCAGAATGATATTCCCTGTAAATAGCGGATATTATAGCGGTAGTACGCTTGGTAACTTGTCGCTCACATGGTATCGCAATATTAATGTGGCGCACACAGTGGAAATCTGCAATTATTTCAAAGACCAAACACTTCAAGGCAATCAGGTCTTTTACGATATTTATACCGATGCGGAAAAAGCGGCAGATCCACGCAAAGCTGATACAGGATTATTCTTTTTCCGAGGAGAGAAAAACGCTAAATTTGCCGTAACTTGCGCGGGTGGCGGTTGGGCATACGTCGGAGCAATGCACGACAGTTTTCCACACGCATTGGAACTCTCAAAAAAAGGTTATAACGCATTTGCGATTATTTACCGTCCGGGCGCACAAACGGCTTATGAGGACTTGGCAAGGGCAATCACGTTTATTTTCCACTATGCCGAAGAACTTGGCGTTGACACAAGCGGCTATTCCGTTTGGGGCGGAAGTGCAGGTGGAAGAATGGCGGCAACTATTTCTTCCTATGGTGTACAACAGTTTGGCGGGATGGCAGGTATCCCCAAACCTTCAACTGCGGTTATACAGTACACGGGACACACTGATTATAACCGTAACGGAGAGCCTGCTACATTCGTATGTGTAGGCGAGAGTGATGGAATCGCAAATTACAACACGATGAAGAGCCGTATTAATAATCTTTCAGCGATGGGCGTGCCTACCGAATATCATTCGTACGCAGGACTCGGACACGGTTTCGGACTTGGAATCGGTACGATTGCCGAGGGTTGGTTTGACCAAGCTGTTGCGTTTTGGGAAAAGAACAGTTAATTGATTTTTTGGGGGAACGAAGGATGGCAATACATAAAGAAGAACATAGAGGGGTAATCGAGGGATATTATTATGCTTGCTGTCCTTACTGCAGAATAACGCTGACGCAAGGTAAAATAAGACATTATGTAGTTACACTATATTATTTTGGGTCGTTTTAATACCTTTCGTAGTCTTCTGCCACATAGAGACC
>JAIDOO010000180.1 GCA_029063275.1 Clostridia bacterium | reverse complement strand
GCCTAGCTGATAGCCGTACGCCTTGCCGATAGAGCCGTTTTCGTCCGCCCACTGGTTCCAGATTTTTGAATTGAGGTCGTGAACATTATTGGACTTTTTTTGCCAAATCCACAAAAGCTCGTCAATGCAGGATTTGAAAAATGTGCGCCTTATCGTAAGAATAGGGAATTCTTCCTGTAAATTGTACCTGTTGACGATACCGAATTTTTTTACGGTGTGCGCGGGCGTTCCGTCGCTCCATCTGGGACGGACGTCAAGGTCGGTGTCCCATACTCCGCCGTCTAAAATTTCGCGCATATTTGAAATAAAAATATCGTCGGCTCTACTCATTTGTTCCTCGCTTTAATCAAGCTTCATTAAAAAGTCGTCCATCGAATAGCCCGCGCCGATGTCTGTTGAAAGGGTTTGGACTATTCTGAATCCGCAGTGTTTGCTTATATTAATCGTCTGTGCGTCGTCGCGCTTTACCGACATATAAATCGGTCGGCGCAACGTAGATAACAGTTTTGAGGTTATACGCTTTCCCCTTGCAAATTCAAGTATATAAAGCTTTGAAAGGTAAGTACCCTCTGAACGTTCTTCCGAAAATTTGTGTGCAGGGCAGTAAGCGCAATAGCCCGCAATCTCGCTGTTATAATAGATTATCTGGTAAACGTATTCTTTTTCGCGTATGCTTTCGAGAATGCTTTCGTCGGACAAAAATCTGTCTATCATATAGTCTATCTGTCCGTCGGGGGTCTTTTCATCGTAAGCCTCGTGCATTACTGACTGCGAAATAGAACGGATAATATCAAACTCGTTGCCAGACTTCGCTTCAACCGTCTTAATATGACCGTTTTTTAAAATGGTCAAAAAAGCTCGGTCGGCGGGCGCCCAGTCCAAGGGGTCCAGTTCGGAAGGGTCAAGCCATACATCCTCCTCATGCACCTTTACGGTGTATTCGGATAACGGCTTTGTAAAGTAAACCGAAAGGGTTACAGTGCAGTCGGAGTATTCGTACTCGATAGAGTTAAGCATTTCGCCTATTTCAACTTCGAGCGAAAGCTCTTCCCAGCACTCTCTTATCAGCGCCTGTTTGGGCGTTTCGCCCTGTTTAATCTTTCCGCCGGCAAACTCAAACTTATGTATAACGCTTTCGTTGCCGTCCGAGCGGCGCAACGCCAGCACTTTGCCGTTCCTGACTATGGCGGCGCCGACTACGTCAAAATGTGGTTTCATAGTGTATATATTTTAACATTACGGCGCTTTTAAGTCAATTAAAAGCGCCGAATGAATTAAATAAGCAAAATTGTACTGATATATTAAAAAGTCGAGTGAATTGTACGCGAAATTACGTCGTTCTGCTGTTCGCGCGTAAGCTTGTTGAAATTGACCGCATAACCCGAAACTCTGATAGTCAGCTGGGGATATTTTTCGGGGTGCGCCTGCGCGTCTAAAAGAGTATCGCGCGAGAACACGTTTACATTGAGGTGATGACCGCCGCTTGAAACATAGCCGTCAAGCATATTCACAAGATTTGTGATACGCGTCTCAGCCGATTTGCCGAGAGATTGGGGCGTAATAGAGAACGTATTGGAAATTCCGTCGCGTGAATACTCGTAAGGCAGTTTTGCAACCGATTCGAGCGAAGCTAAAGCACCGCTTGAATCCCTGCCGTGCATAGGGTTTGCGCCGGGGGCAAGGGGCTCGCCAGCCCTTCTGCCGTCGGGGGTGTTGCCCGTATTTTTTCCGTAAACAACGTTGCTGGTAATGGTCAAAATCGAGGTCGTGGGCACGCCGTTACGGTAAACGGACTGTCTTTTTATCTTGTTCATAAAGGTCTTTAACAGCCAGACCGCAATGCCGTCCACCCTGTCGTCGTTGTTGCCGTATTTGGGGAAGTCGCCCTCTATTTTAAAATCTACGGCAATGCCTTCCTCGTTGCGCACAGGATAAACCTTTGCGTATTTAATCGCCGACAGCGAGTCAACCGCGCAGGAAAGACCTGCTATTCCCGTTGCGAAAAATCTTCTCACTTCTGTGTCGTGCAAAGCCATTTCCAAAGCTTCGTACGAATACTTGTCGTGCATATAGTGTATAACGTTCAGCACGTTGACATACAGCTCTGCAAGCCAGTCCATAGTCTGTTCGTATTTTGCGATTACCTCGTCAAAGTTCAAAGGACCGTCGCCCGAAATCGCTTCGAATACGGGCGATACCTGCAACGCTTTTCCCGTAGCCTTGTCCTTGACAAGCTCGTCTTTACCGCCGTTGATAGCGTATAAAAGGCATTTTGCGAGATTTGCTCTCGCGCCGAAAAACTGCATATCCTTGCCAACACGCATACAGCTTACGCAACAGGCTATGCAATAATCGTCGCCCATTTCGGGGCGCATTAAATCGTCGCTTTCGTACTGGATTGCAGAGGTCTTAACCGACAAGTCGGCGCAGAATTTTTTAAAGCCTTCGGGCAAGTGCTCGGACCACAGAACGGTAAGGTTGGGTTCGGGCGCAGGTCCGAGATTTGTAAGCGTGTGCAAAATTCTGAACGACGAACGGGTAACCAGCGTTCTGCCGTCGATTCCCATACCGCCGATAGATTCGGTAACCCAGGTAGGGTCGCCCGAAAACAGCTCGTTATATTCTTTAATGCGCATAAATTTGATAATGCGCAATTTCATTACAAAGTGGTCGATAAGCTCCTGCGCGCTCTCTTCGGTCAGAATTCCGCGCTCCAAATCGCGCTTGATATAAATATCGAGGAAGGTCGAGTTTCTGCCTATTGACATAGCCGCGCCGTTCTGGTCCTTGACAGCGGCGAGATAGCCGAAGTACAGCGCCTGAATGGCTTGCTGTGCATTTTCCGCAGGCTTTGAAAGGTCGTAGCCGTAAATTAAGCCAAGCTCTTTCAGCGCTTTAAGCGCCTTAATCTGCTCGGAAAGCTCTTCGCGGTCGCGCACTTTTTCAGGCGTCATAGAGCCGTCGATATTAGCCTTGTCCTTTTCCTTGCACGCAATAAGATAATCCGCGCCGTAAAGCGCAACGCGGCGGTAATCGCCTACTATTCTGCCCCTGCCGTAAGTATCGGGCAGTCCCGTCAGAATGTGTGCGCGGCGCGCGCGGCGCATTTCGGGCGTATAAACGTCGTAAACGCCGTCGTTGTGGGTTTTGCGGTACTTGGTAAATATTTCCTTGACCTGAGGGTCAATTTCGTAGCCGTACATATTGAGCGCCTGTTCAGCCATTTTAATTCCGCCGAAAGGTTGCAGGGCGCGCTTAAAAGGCTTGTCCGTCTGCAAGCCCACGATTTTTTCAAGGGTTTTATCAATATATCCCGCAGGGTGCGAAGTAAGCGTTGAAACGGTTTTAACGTCGGCGTCAAACACACCGCCGTTTTCACGCTCCTTTTTAGAAAGGTCTAAAATTTCATTCCAAAGCTTTAACGTAGCCTCGGTGGGCGGTGCAAGAAACTCTCCGTCCCCTTCGTACGGCGTGTAATTGCACTGAATGAAATCTCTTACGTTCACTTCGCCTTCGTCATTCCATTTTCCGCCGACAAATCCTTCCCATGCTTTAAAATTCATAATTCACCTCGTAAAATGTTTTTTGCGTTTTCCACGCGCGCTTTATCGGGAGGGTTTACACCCTTTAACGGATACCCGATACCCATTTTTTCGTATTTCACTTCGCCCATAGTATGATAGGGCAAAACCTCTACCGACTTAACAGTTTTAAGACCGGCGATAAAGTTTTTAAGTTTTTTAAGATAAACGTCGTTGTCCGTAATTTCAGGAACGAGAACGTGGCGGATAATTATATCCTTGCCCGTATCCGACAGGTATTTTGCAAAGGCAAGCGGCTTCGCGTTTGAATGACCGGTAAGCTTTTTATGCTCGTTGTCGTCAATATGCTTTATATCCAAAAGCACCAAATCTGTTACGCTTAACAGCGAGATAATTTTTTTGGCGTTGACGTCAAAATTAATTCCCGAGGTATCAAGTGCGGTATGCACGCCCTCGCGCTTTAAAATCAAAAACAGCTCGCTTACAAACTCAGCCTGCAAAAGCGGTTCCCCGCCCGAAACGGTAACTCCGCCGCCCTTTTGAATATAGTGTTTGTATTTTAAAACTTTTTCTGCAACTTCCTCTGCGGAATATTCCGTTCCGCCCGAAAAGTCCCATGTATCGGGATTGTGGCAATATTTACAGCGCATAGGACAGCCCTGCATAAAAACTACAAATCTTATACCCGGACCGTCAACGGTTCCGAAACTTTCAAAAGAATGAATTTTTCCTGTCATAAGGTCAAAAAATGAGCTATCCGAAAATAGCCCAGACGAACGACGTAATCAAACAAAACGGCTTCCTTGCGGTGTTCCGCAAACTCGTCAGTTGCCGTATGCCTTTAAGTTGAGTTTATTTTAGCAAATTATACCCCTTTTGTCAATAGAAAAAAACTATATATTGTATAAATAATTTTATAGCGATACACTATGTTGTGTTTTGACATTATAACGTTTCTCATACCAAACCCGTCCAACAGCTCTCCGAGGCGGGCTTAATTTCGAAATAAAAAAATACCGCGCGGCTTAAAGCCGCGCGGCAAAAAGTTTTTATCTTTTAAGATTTTACAAATCAGTCTTTGGTTTCAAGCATTATGCTACCAACTTTAATGCTTCTTGCACCACTTGCAGTAGCAAACTTAATGATAGAAAGCCCAGTACCTTTAGTGCCAAGATTAACATCATCAATTTTAGTTGTTCCTATAGTTACTGAAACCACTCTATTGTCAAGGTCAATAGTAATTTCAAAACTGAACTCTACATCTTTAGAAAATGCAACTGAGCCCGAAGGAGTTCCGCCATCTATTCTGACACCGATATTGCCTGCAGAGGGAGTTCTCAAACCTACAAACTCTTCACCGCTTGCATTAAGTAACTGAAGGAAAGTCCAACTACTGTTAGTTGCCGTCAAAGTAACCGTACCCGTTAATTTCAAAGCACCTGAAGTAATGGCGTTATCTAAAAGAATATATGCTTCAGTCGTATTACTAGTTTCATTATCATAAACATATAAGTAATCACCGTCTGCTACTAACCCAACATAGTTATTTGCAGTTGTATCAGTGAAGTTGCCGTAAAGTCCGCCGTTAGTCTCAGTTTTAATGTCTGAAGTAAGCGTTACCGTATCATTACCGTCAAAATTATTATTGTATACAGTAGACCATGTAACTTCTTTTTGTTCAACGTCTTCGGCGAAGAAAGATACAGTCAAACTTAAACCATCTTTGTCTTTAATACCGGGAATAGCGTAACCGTAATAAGCCTGACCTTCTTCCAATTGGATACCTTCGGTAACTTTTGTATAGCCATCATTGGTAAGAACGGGGAGCGTAGCAGTGAAATTGTGCTCAGCGTCGTTAGCGCAAACTACATCAATTGAACCCTCTGCATCTGCCGTAGGCTCTTTAAGCGATTCGGTTACCAACGAATAATCATGGCCCGTTGCAGGAGAATAAATTTTATCCTGAGTTACGATTTTATTGGAGCTGTCTTTATATCTGCCGAAATTCGTCTTAGTATATGCAATATTGCCCGCCTCTTCACAGGTTGCCGATTTTGCTTCTTCAGTTTGGACAACAGTTTCGTTAAGCTTGCCGCCTTCCCAAACTGAAATATGATAAATATTGATACCGCTACTTACAGAACCTACGTAATAGGTACCTGCCGTTGCCACTTCGAATACAACGGTATTTACATAGTTACCTTCGCCGACTGACTGCGTCGTAACGTCAGTACCTTCGCTGTCTTTAAGGAACAGTGAACGCTCAGTATTCGTTGAACCACTGATAGCGTAAATTACTATAACCGAATTATCGTTAGCAATTTCAAATTTAAGCGACTTAGTATCAATTTTGCCCGTGCCGTTGGTCTGAATACGCTTGGTAACAGATATTTCATTGCCGTTATAAAGAATAGTCTTGCTGTTATTTGTAACAGTTAAACCGTCAGTTGAATATATACCGGAACCTGAAACAATTTCAGCTCCGTTAGGCGCACTATCTAAACTACTTACGTCAATCGAGACTTTTTCGGTTGCGTAAGTTACAGGTACGTCGGGATTATCGGGATTATCAGGGTTGTCGGGATTATCGGGATCTTCCTCTGACATATCCCATTCGCAAGCATCGCACTTGCCGTCGTTGTTTTCGTCTACGTGCGAGATTTTGTTGTATGCATCTGTATGACCGGAATTAAGGCATGCATACCAATGTCCATTTTCATCGCTGGACCAAGTGGTTGCATAATTATGTACGTGTTCCTCACCGTCGTCGCCGTTGTCGGGTTTACATGCCGTAGCGCCTATCATTGCGGTTGCGGTTAAAGCGCAAAGCCCGCCGACAAGCAGCTTCTTAAAAAATTTGTTCTTACTCATTATTGTCCTCCATATTTTTTTCTGACTAAAGAGAGTACTTTATACTCAATTGATATTATAT
>JAIDOO010000018.1 GCA_029063275.1 Clostridia bacterium | reverse complement strand
GGTTTGCCTATGAAAAAGGATACCTGCCCGTAACACCGCACGTTATATTTCCGCAATTTTTGGATGATGAGAAAAAGTCGGATAGAAAAGCGGGAACGGAAATGGGGTTACAGCTCTTGGATATGTGCAGCGAGCTGTGGGCGTTCGGGCATAGCGTCAGCGAAGGAATGAAATCGGAAATAGATAAAGCTAAGGAGAAAGTAATATTGATACGGTACTTCACGGAGAACATGGAGGAAGGATGACGGACATATTCGAAAAGGTCAAAGACCAAGTCAAAATAGCCGAGGCAGTTTCGCTGTTCGGCTTGCAACTTAATAGCAGAGATAAGTGTCATTGCCCTTTTCACCGTGAAAAGACTCCGTCGTTTTCTGTTGACCGAAAAAACAATATTTTTACTTGCTTCGGATGCGGCGAAACGGGCGACGTCATAGCGTTCGCTGCGAAGATGAGAGACGTCGAACCGCTCGAGGGCGCAAAGTATCTTGCGGAGGCGTTCCATATCGATATAGACGATTGCCCCAAACGCCAGAGCATAAAGGAATACCTCACGCAATGTATACGCGACGTCGGACAAACGGATTATTTCTTACGGCGCGGGCTGACCGCCGAAACGATAAAGAAATACTGTCTCGGCTATGACATTAAAAGACGTGCAATCGTGCTGCCGTATTCGTCTGAGCTGAAATACTATCAGACGCGGAGTATCGCAGACAAGAAATTCTATAAGCCAACGACCGAAGAAGCGGGTGCAGAACCGCTGTTCAATCGGCGGGCGCTGTGGGGTAACAGCCGTGAACCCGTTTTCATAGTAGAAAGTTCGCTGTGCGCATTATCGATATGTCAATGCGGCGGGTCGGCGGTGTCGCTTTGCGGAATCGGCGGAACGAACAAGCTCGGCAGAGAAGTAAAGGCAAGAATGCCGAATGCGCCGCTCGTGCTGTGTATGGATAACGACGAACCCGGACAGAAAGCTGCGCAAGGGCTTGCGGACGAGCTGACAAAACTCAAAGTGCCGTTTATCGTCTATAACGTTGCGGGCAAGAAGAAAGACCCCAAC
>JAIDOO010000179.1 GCA_029063275.1 Clostridia bacterium | reverse complement strand
ATGGTGGTTGTTTTATGATTGAAGATATTTTAATAATTGCAAAATACACCGTACTGTTTATTTGCAGTTTTTACGGCTTTATAAAGCTTACCAAAATAAAGTTAAACCTTTTAAATCTGCTGGACTTGCTTGTTACAGTAGTTTTGGCAATAGCTCTGCATTTTGCTACAAAAAACCTAAAAATGTTGGTACCCGTCGGGTTTTTGTTGCTTACTTTTTTATACTGCTTACGTTTCAGGCGTCCGGTATTAACTACTACAACAATCAGTGTTATATCCTGCGGAATTACAATAATTACTATGGTAATTGCCTTTGTTGTTTCAATTCCCTTTGAATTTCTGACTTTCGCTTTTATACCAAACGCAGTTTTGCGGGACGTTATTACGTTAATATTGGTTTGCGTATTGATGTTAGTGATAATCTTTTTAACTTACAGAATAAAAAGACTTAAAAGCGGAATTTCTATCCAAAGCAATACGGGCACAATTGAAATTCTGCTTTTAATAAGTATTTTAAGCATCTTTTTAATGACGCTGTTTTACACGGACAACATTGCAAACTCTCCCCTAGAACTGATAGTGTTAGCATTATTATTCTGCGGGTTGGCATTTATAATCTGGTGGAAAAAGCATGTAACCAACAACTATCAGAAACAGGTATACAAGCGCAACGAAATAATTTACGAGCGTCGCATAGAAGAATATGAGCAAAAACAAAAAAAATTATTGAACCAAAATGACGAACTTTCAAAAATCATACATAGAGATAACAAGCTTATTCCCGCAATGGCTTCCGCCGTTGAAAAACTGATAGAAAACTCGCCCGATAAAAAAGAATTCGAAGACTTATTAAACCAGCTTAAAAGCCTTTCAGAAGAACGCAATCGGGTTATTGACGAGTATCAGGCAAAAACGGACAGCCTGCCTAAAACCGGAAACTCTTTACTGGACGCAGTTTTGCACTTCCTGAATTCAAACGCGAAGCAAAACAAAATTGCGGCAGAGTTCAAAATAGACGACGGCGCAATTCCCGCGGCATTGCAAGTTGTAAAAGACCCCGTTGATTTGAATACTATGATATGCGACTTGGGCGAAAACGCGGTTATTGCAACCAAACACACCGAAAACGGAAAAATTTTTATTGCGTTTGAAATTAATAACGGCATTGCAAGCATAAGCTTTTACGACAACGGTCCTCCCTTTGATAAATCGGTTATCGAAAATATGGGCAAAAAGCGGATTACCACACACAAAAACGAGGGCGGCAGCGGCATAGGGCTTATGACC
>JAIDOO010000178.1 GCA_029063275.1 Clostridia bacterium | reverse complement strand
ATAAGCTTGAAAATGACCTGATTTACACTTACCGCGCCATATCCGACCGAAGCCATCATTTCGTTCACGGAAGAAAATACCAGCCTGTTTGAAAGCTTTTTAAAGGACTCTTCGGTCAGAATATCCGAAAGATTGTAGCCCTTGCGCTTTGCCTCGGCTTCGAGCATGGCTCTGCCGGTTTTTACGTTTTCTTCCTTCATTTCGCGCTTGAAGAACTGTCTTATCTTCGCGCGCGCGGAACCGGACTTTACGAATTTAAGCCAGTCCCAAGAAGGTCCTTTTGCGTTGGGCGAGGTTAAAATTTCAACCACGTCGCCCGTGTGCAGAGCCGAATTGAGTGAAACTATCCTCGAATTGACTTTTGCACCCACGCATTTGTTACCGACCTCGGAATGTATTGCGTACGCAAAATCGACGGGGGTCGCTTCAAGCGGCAGAGAAATTACTTTACCCTGAGGCGTGAATACCAAAAGCTCGTTTGCATACAAATCGTTTTTAAGGCTGTCTACGAATTCTTTCGAATCGTTTAAACTGCCCTGCCAGTCCATAACGTCGCGTATCCAGCTTAAACGCTGGTCAAAGTTGGTTTCGCCCGATTTCTGCTCTTTGTATTTCCAGTGCGCCGCGATACCGTACTCAGCCATTTTGTGCATTTCCTGCGTGCGTATCTGAATCTCGAAAAACTGTCCGAAGTTGGTTACGACGGTCGTATGCAGGGACTGGTACATATTGCGCTTTGGTGTTGCGATGTAATCCTTTATTCTGCCGGGTACGGGCTTCCACTGCTTGTGGATTTTGCCCAGAACCTCGTAGCACTCTTCCATTGTTCCGACTATAACGCGGACGGCGGACAAATCGTAAATCTGGTCAAGGGTCTTGCCCTGGTTTTTCATTTTACGGTATATGGAATAAAAGTGTTTGGGTCTGCCCCAGACTTCGCCCGAAATATTGCTTTTTTTAAGCAAATCTTTAAGCTGGTTGACGACAAATTCAACAAAGTTTTTGCGTTCTTCCAGCTTTTGGTTTATGTTTGTTACAAGATACTCGTAAGCTTCGGGGTCAAGGTATTTAAGGCACAAGTCTTCAAGCTCACATTTAATCTGTGATATACCAAGCCTTCCTGCAAGGGGTGTGAAAATTTCAAGCGTTTCCTTTGCTATACGCTGCTGACGCTCGTTGGAAAGAAAATTGAGCGAGCGCATATTGTGAAGTCTGTCGGCAAGCTTGATTATTATAACGCGGACGTCGTTTGCCATTGCGACGAAGATTTTGCGGAAGTTTTCGGCGTCCTCGTCCTCGTGGGACTGAAAGCGGATTTTATCGAGCTTGGTTACGCCCTCTACAAGCGTAAGAATTTCTTCGCCGAAGCGCGAGCGTATATCCTCGTCGGTTGCCTGCGTATCCTCTATCACGTCATGCAGAAAAGCCGCGGTAACGGACGGAACGTCCATACCGAGGTCCATTAAAATTTCCGCGACGGCGCAGGGGTGCGTAAAATAAGGCTCGCCCGAAGCGCGCTTCTGCCCCTCGTGCATAAGCTCGGCATAACGGTAAGCGGACAACACCGATTCCCTGTCTTGTTCGTCGTTGTATTCGTAAATTTTATCTAACACGCTTTTCATATTTTCAACCGTTTACGTTGCAGGCTATATTATAAAGTTCGGAATTTGTAAGCTCGGTTTTTACGCCCTTGAAAAGATTGAGCCTGCCCCCTTCGTAGGATATAAGCCTAAGCTGTCTGAATACCTCCAAAGCAAACGCAACGTGCGCAGGCTTGAAAGAAAATTCGTTTTTAAGCGCCACCTCGTAGCTGTCGCCGCCCTCCAGATTTGCCGAATTTGCGGAAACGCCGGCAAAAATTTTTAACAGCTCCTCTCGCTTGCAGGGCACATTTTTTATAAAATTATTGCCCTGAATATCCGAGCAGATAACAACTTCTTTATTTTCGAGCGACTGTATTCTTACGCCGGATACGGGGCTGTCGAGGAACACAACTTTTTTAAAACCGCTCAAATCTATATTGCTTTGAGGTGATACGAGCACTGAGTCGGCAAGATTGGACGAGCCGGGAGAGAATAATTCCACGGGCAGATTTTTTAAGTTTTTATATCTTTCAAGCGTATTATATTCGCTTGCGATATAAAGCGTGCCCCAACCAGCTTCTTCTATTCCGCAGTCAATTTCGTCAGCGGAAGAAAGGATTGTTTTGCAGTCGCACTTAGGCGCAGACAGCGTAACAATATTGTTCACCGCTATCTCCTCTTCTGCGTATTTGCCTGCGGATTTATCGCAGATTACGTCGCGTATAAAACCCTTGACGTACTCCCTGCCGCGAAATACGGACACGTTGTATTCGAAAATATATTTCCTCGGCACACTGCTCGAAAGCAGTTTTAAAAATTTTGCGCCGCCGAAGTACATAAGTTCGATTTTGTTGCTCTTTACGTTTAAATGGGGCGACTGCGGTTTTATGGGGCGCACTTCGGACGAAGCTTCCAAAAGCTCGAACGCCGGTCTGCGGTTGCCCACGCCGAAGGGCTCGAGCATTTCGAGCTCGTGCGCAAATCTCGGCGAAAACGGCTTATCCAATCTGCCGTTGATATAAAGCGTCGGCAAAAATTCTTCGGGCTTATACTTTTCTGAAATATACCCGTTTAAGGCGGCTTCGAGCTTGCCGAAATTTTCAATCGTAACGTTTACGCCCGCCGCCTGGGCGTGTCCGCCGAATTCCTCTATATACTGCGAGCAGGCTTTTAGCGCCTCATAAATATTTACGCTGTCAATCGAACGCACGGAGCCTTTTAACGTATCGCCGCTACGGACAAAAAGAAGCACGGGACGCGAATATTCTTCCACAAGCCTAGCCGCAACTATGCCGACGAAGCCCGAATTCCAGTTTTCGTCAAACAGCATTATCACCTTGCCGTAAGCGCCCGTATCTTTAAGCTTTGCCTTCGCGCTTAAATACAGCTCATCACAGCATTTTTGCCGTTCGAGGTTGTAGGCGGTAAGCTTTGCCGCAAGGTCGAAAATTTTGCTTTCGTCGGTTTCGCCGAAAAGTCTTAAAGCCGCGCGCGCGTCGCCCATTCTGCCTGCCGCGTTGATTTTCGGCGCAATGGAAAATGCTATGGTCTGCGAGGTTGCGTCGGCGTCGTTTTTAACTAAAAACTGCGAGTAGCATTTGCGCGGACTGCGGTTTATCAGCTTCAATCCCTCTGAAACGATGTCCCTGTTTTCACCCGTTAAAGGCACGCTGTCCGCAACCGTTGCGATTGCGGCGAAATCGAGATATTTAAGCGCGCTGTCGCCGTTGAGCGCGATTGCCACTTTAAGCGCAACGCCCGCGCCGCAGAGGTTGTCGTAAATATAGCCGTCGTTGAACTTGGGGTTTATACAGATGCAGTCGGGAATATTTTCGGGAAGCTCGTGGTGGTCGGTAACGATTACCTCCGCACCCTGCTCCTTGATATACTCCACTTCCGCCGCGCAGGAAATTCCGCAGTCTACGGTGATAAAAAGCTGGGGAAAATCCTCTTCGAAAATAGCGTCCACGGCGGCTTGGGTTATACCGTAGCCCTCGCGCCGCTCGGGAATATATACTGTAGGTTCTATGCCGAAGTCGCGCAGTGCCGCGCTCATTATGGTAGCGGCGCAAATTCCGTCCGCGTCGTAGTCGCCGTAGACAACAACCGCCCAGTCCTCGTCGCGCGCTCTTTTTATAAGCTCGCACGCCTCGTTCATTCCCTGCATTTTAAAGGGTGAAATAAAGTGCTCGCGCGAAGGCTTTATAAAGCTTTCAATCTTTTGCCTGTCGTCAATTCCCCTTCCGTAGAGAATTGCAACCGTTTCCTCCAAAAGCCCGACTTGCGCGGCAAGCGACTTGATATTATTAAGTTGTTCCGCGGAAAATTCGCGTTCGGGCTTTATTCTTTTCATACCGTAATACACAAAAGGCGGGTGTTACCCGCCTTTAAATTTTTTAAGCTTTTTTCGATTTTTTGCGTTCTGTTTTGAATTTTTCTCCTATGCGTTTAAAGCGGGAATATACCGCCGGAGTGAAGAACGCCGTTCCGTATAAGCACGATACCGCGCTTACCAAACCGAGAAGTATCGGAATTGCGATATAAACTACCGACAACGCGCTTATTGACAACAGCACGAACAACACAACCGCTGCCGCCGCTACGCAAACGGACGCAACGCATATGCTCATAAAGCTCTCTTTTACGCAGGTATCCACCTGCTCGAAGCCTGACAGCTTTGTAAACTGCTCGTCTTTACCGTTCTTCCGTGCCCTGTCAAACAGGAAGCAACAACCTATCATAGTCATAAGCACCGTAATTGTCGCAAATACGACTATCGACGAAGATACCGGTACGCGGCATAGCGATAACAGGCATACGAAGATTGCAAGGTTGTGAACGTCGGCAAGCAACGCTGACAGCGCCATGGTAAGCTTGTACCTGATTGCAAAATAAATAAACTGGAACACCACGGACGCCGCAAGCGCAATCGAGCCGTAAATCACGACGTTTCCGCCGCCGAGCTCTGTCTTTACCGTGTGGTAAACCGCCGAGCTGAGCCCTGTCATTTCAGCGCTTTCGTCTTTTAAAATACCGTTGATGGCGTCAACAGCCGTCTTGATTTTATCGGTATTTGCGCTCTCCGAAAATTTGAAAGTCAGGGTATAGCCGTCTGTTGCCGAAGAATAATTGTAGTAATTCACACCGGCTTTATCAAACTGTTCGTCGCAGATTGCGCGGAGCTCGTCCTCGTCGCCGTAATCGAGAACGACGTAAGAAACGGTTACGCTTTTATAGCTTGAATACTCGCCGCTGAAATTGAAGTAGCCGCCCGCCAAAAAGTGGCAGATGCAGCCTACCGCAATTCCCAGCGCAATGATTACCGCCGAAACGATAACCATAATATGCATTTTTGCGGAAATTTTTAAATTAGTCATCTACGGGTACCTCCCTCTTGAAGCCGCAGAAAGCGAACTTATCTTTTACAGGCGAGGATAAAACGTACCACATAAATCTTGTAAACCAGTACAGAATGTAGGACGCAACCGACGCAATGAAGAATATAAACGCGCAAGCGAAAATTTCACCCATACACGTGAACATACAAATTAACGTCGTCATAAGCGAAATCACGATAAGAATCACGTGCAAATCAAGTATGGCGGTAAGTCTTGAACGGTAGCCTGCTTTGATTGCCGCGTGCATCGTCTTACCGCGCTTTGTTTCGCCGCGGATTGCTTCGAATACCGCAAAGTTCGAACCGCACAAAAGCGCAAGTCCAAGTATTATCATAAACGCGCCTGCAACAGTAAGCTGAATTTCGATAAGAAGTATAGACGTAATCAATGCAAGCGAGTAGATTAAAATCATAATCGCGTTGACAAGTCCGAGTTTTTTGTATCTTGCTATCGAGAACGCTATCGCGCCGACAACGAGAGCGAGCAGAGCGGCAAACAGATAAATTGCCGAATAGTCGCCGAGGGTCGCGGTAACGTAATTAATCGTGAGCGAATCGGAAGTGCCGTAGTCTAAGCTTAACACTTCGCCGTGCGCCGCAGAATTGAGGATAATCGAATAATCCTCCGCATAGTCTGCGTCGTTGACGCTGATATAGAAGCTGTTGCCGGTTATCGCTTCGGATATAGTAAGCGATAAAAGCTGGGTTTCGCCTACGTAGAAGTTGAGCGCCGTTTCGGAATCGGTCATCATATCCGAAGTCAGTTTGTTTATACCGCTCTTACCTGCTTCGGTAAGCGTTATTTTGACCGCGTAGTTATTTGCGGCGGAATATTTTGTAAAGCTCTTGAAATAGTCCGCAGCGCTATCCTTTAC
>JAIDOO010000177.1 GCA_029063275.1 Clostridia bacterium | reverse complement strand
TTAAAATTTACGTTATCCTCATTCTGCAACTGGATAAGCTTTTGCTCTTCGGCATAGTCATCTTCCATCTTTTTGACTTCCTCTTCGGTGTCGTACAGATGGCAGGCGCAGAAATGACCCTTTTCAACCTCTTTATAAATAGGCTTTATTCTGGTACAAATGTCCATACAGCTTTCACAGCGCGTGTGGAATTTACAGCCAGAAGGAGGATTTACGGGTGAAGGAATATCGCCCTTTAAAATTACCCTGTTCATCTTAACGTGCGGATTGGGCACGGGAACCGCCGAAAACAGCGCTTTTGTATAAGGGTGAAGGGTATTGTTGAATATTGCGTCCTTACTGCCGTATTCAACTAAACTTCCCAGGTACATAACGCCCACTTCGTCCGAAATGTGTTTAACGACGGACAAATCGTGTGAAATGAACACGTAGGTAAGCCCCAAAGTCTTTCTCAGCTCGATAAGCATATTGATTATCTGAGCCTGGATAGAAACGTCCAACGCCGAAACGGGCTCGTCGCAGACGACCACTTCGGGCTTTAACGCAAGGGCGCGAGCAATACAGATTCTCTGTCTTTGTCCGCCCGAGAACTCGTGGGGGTATCTTTCGAAGTAATGCGGTTGAAGTCCGCACATCTTCATTACTTTTAAAACGTAATCGTGGTACTCGGCTTTTGAAACTATGCCGTGCTGACGCGCCGCCTCGCCGATAATTTCACCGACGGTAAGTCGGGGCGACAAGCTCGCGTAGGGGTCCTGGAAAATCATTTGCAGGCTGGGGCGCAGTTTATCAAATTCGCCGTTTTTAAGGTCTGAAATCTTTTCGCCCTTATAGTAAACCTCGCCGCTGGTTATGTCGTACAGATGCAACAGCGACCTGCCCATAGTGGTTTTACCGCAACCGCTTTCGCCGACTATGCCGAGCGTCTTGCCTTTTTTCAGCTTAAACGAAACGTCGTCAACCGCTTTGAGGAATTTGACGGGTTCGCCGAAAAAGTTTGTTTCAACGGGGAAGTACTGACAAAGGTTTTTTACTTCAAGCAAAACCTCGTCCTCCTGCTCTTCCTCCTTATTATCTTTACGCTTGAATACCGCGCCTAAAATATAGGGCTTTACGCCGATTATAATCCACAGGAACAGCGCGAGAGCCGCAACCGTTATTGTTATTGCATACGACGCCTTAAACACATAAGTTTCGCCGCTTGACACAAACAAATCGGTGAAGAAACTGCTTGCCAGCGCCGCAAAGAACAGGCTGAAAAGCGCTACGACAAACGCAATCATTACGGGGATTTTAGTATTTGCCTTTTTGCCGAACGAGTCGGACAAAAGGTTGACCGTAAGCAGTATATACAAGCCGATTACGCCGAGCACGGTGATAT
>JAIDOO010000176.1 GCA_029063275.1 Clostridia bacterium | reverse complement strand
ATTTCAGAAATTACGAAAACGAAAGTATAACCTTCGGCGAAGGGCTCAACGTTCTTTTCGGCAAAAACGCGCAGGGAAAGACTAATTGTGCCGAGGATCTGTTTTATCTTTGCACAGGCACTTCGCCCAGGTGCAGGCGTGAAAAACAGCTTATCCGCCACGGCTGTGATTGCGCCGAAATTTCAGCCGTTGCCGAGGGTATGTACGGCGAAATCGAAATATCCGCAAAGATAACCGAGAGCGGAAGAGAGGTCAAATTAAACGGCAACAAAATCACGCGTAATGCGGACATTCTTGGAAATATTTACAGCGTTTTCTTTTCTCCGCACGAGTTGAGGTTAATACAGGACGGTCCCGACGAGCGGCGCAGATTTTTAAACGTTTCCATATCTCAGCTTTCCCGTCCGTACTTCGTCGCGCTTTCGCGCTATAACAAAATTTTGGAACAGCGCAATAACCTTTTAAAGAACAGGGATTTGTCGCTTGTATACGAAACCCTGCCCGTCTGGGATGAACAGCTCTGCAAGTACGCGGCGGTAATCGCTTCTAAGCGCGCCGAGTTCGTTGAAATGCTTTCGCCCGTAGCCGCGGAAATACATTCGTATCTTACCGACGGCGCCGAACGGTTGGAAGTCAAACCCGAAAAAAAATACAAGGGCGACGAAAAACAGCTTTCGGAAAGGCTTTTTGCCGAGCTTTCCGCAAACTACGACAGGGATATAAGACTGGGCTTCACCGCGTCCGGTCCGCACAGGGACGATTTGGATATAATAATCGACGGCACCGATGCAAAGAATTTTGCGTCCCAGGGTCAGACGAGAACGGCGGCTCTTGCGATAAAGCTTGCCGAGGTCGAAATTTTCAAAAAACTTTCTGGCGAATATCCCGTGCTTGTCCTGGACGACGTTATGAGCGAGCTCGACTTGCCCAGAAGAAAAAAACTCGTAGGACGTACGCAGGGTTTGCAGACCGTATTGACCTGCACCCACGCCGAGCGCGTATTGTACGGCAAGGAAACGCATAAAATAAAGGTGGAGGGCGGCAAGATAAAGCAATGAGGGCGGATTTACACGTTCATTCATATTTTTCGGACGGACTTTTATCCCCCGAGGATATAGCAAAATCCGCCGCCGCAAACGGCGTTGAGCTTATCGCCCTTACCGACCACGACAATATGCTCGGTTGCGGCGAGACGGCAAAATGCTGCGCCGCACGCGGTATCGGGTTTGTCGAGGGGATAGAAATTTCCGCCTACGACGGCTTAACTAAAATCCACACCCTCGGCTACGGGCTCGATAAAAACAGCAACGAATACAAAGCTTTTTCAAAAGAGCTTTCTGACGGCTCGATGCAACGGGCGGAAGATATTATTTCCAAGCTGAACAAATGCGGCGTGCGTCTTTCAATGGAAGAGGTCAAAAAAGAGCAAGCTGTAAAAAATATCCCCTTGCACGTTATGCACATAGCTTACGCCGCTTCGAAAAAAGGATACGGCTCGCCGTTCGATTTTTACAATAAATATCTTAATCGGGGCAAGCCCGCCTTTTCCAATATCGCAAGACCGACCCCCGAACGCGCGGTGGAAGTTATAAAAGCCTGCGGAGGCTTTTCCTCTCTGGCGCACCCTGGAAGAATAGATATGCCCGCCGACGAGCTTTTAAAGCTTATACAAAGAATGAAAGCTTGCGGACTTGACGGGATAGAAGCGGTGTATTCTGCGCATACTGCTATTGAGACGGCATACTATAAGGAGACGGCAAACGCCCTGCACCTTTTAGTTACGGGCGGTTCCGATACCCATTATCCGAGTGGAAACAGAAAAATCGGCACCCCCGTATTCTATGCGGAAGGGACGCTTGCGGAAAAACTGAAGATTTGAAAAAAACGAGTATTTTAAAGTTAAATATCCTTATTTTAGCGCCCGCCTTTTCGGCGGGCTTAATTTTTTTCGGTTGCGGATTTTTCGGGCGAGTTCCGTCCAGCGTTGAAATCAACGGAATAGCGGTGGGCGGCAAATCCCCTCAAAGCGCCGTCGCGCTCGTCCGCGAAGCAATTGTAGCCGAGTTAAAACAAACCGGGCTTACCGTCGTAGGCGACGCAAACGAATACCGTTTTACTTATCCCGAAATAAGCTATAAGGACAATTTGCAAAACCTTATCAAATCGGTAAAAAAAGGCAAAAGCTATACGGCGCAGGTCAGCTATTACCTTAACGGACTCAGCGAAACGGTTGATATAATATGCAATAACGAAAGTCGGCAAAAGGTAGAGCCATACGCGATTTTTAACTCCGAGGGCGCGCCATTTACCTATTTTGAGGGTGCTGACGGTTGCACAGCTGATAAAAACAAGCTTATAAACGATATAAAACGCTCGCTTTCGGGCGGGTTCGAAGATGTGCGCGTAAAGACCGAAACGGTAAAACGGCAAAATGATTTAAGGCAGGTAAGGTACGATACGCGCAGACTTTCGACTTTTGTAACATATTTCGACGGCGGCAACGAAACGCGCTCGCACAATATCCGCCTTGCCGCAGGCACAATTAACGGCAGTATTTTAAAAAACGGCGAAGTTTTTTCGTTTAACCAAACGGTCGGCGAGCGTACCGCAAAAAGGGGCTTTCAACCTGCAAAGATTATAGAAAAGGGCGAATTTGTAGAGGGCATAGGAGGCGGAGTATGCCAGGTTAGCACTACCCTTTACAATGCGGCGCTTCTTTGCGGTTGCGAAATTTGCGAGTATCACCCTCACTCGCTGTCGGTGAGCTACGTTCCGCCGTCGTGCGACGCAATGGTCAGCGGAAATTATTTTGACCTTAAATTTAAAAACGTTACGGGCACGACATTATATATACGCGCGCGCACGGGAAAAAACTATGTCGCTTTCGACGTGTACGGCAGGGGGGACGGCAACGAATATTTTTACAACTCGGAAGTAACGGGCACAATCCCCGCGCCCGAGGAGATTACCGAGGATTATACTCTGGTCAAGGACGGCAAAGACGGAACGGAAAGCGCGGGCTATCTTACCGTCAAGCGCAAAGGCTCGGTAATAAAACGAAAGCTTGTCCGCCGCGACAAATACGCGCCTATCAAAAAAATAGTTTTAGTTTCAGACACGGCGGAAGAAGAGGTAGATAAAAATGAAACCGCACGCAACGGTTGACCGTTGCGTGCGGTTTAAATATTTTAAGTTTAATAATCTATAAGCCCAATTAAATAATCAACCGAAACGTTGAAATATTTTGCAAGTACAGCTAACGCCGAGGCGTTTGGTTCCGATAACCCAAGCTCCCATCTTGCGATTGAGGATTTACTCAAACCTGTTTCTTTTGCAAGCTGTATTTGTCCTATATGTCTTTCAGCCCGCAAATTTTTCAAGCGTTCGTTTAATTTCATAAAATAATTTTATCACGAAGTATTAAAAATTACTTGACTTCCCCAAAAACGGGGAAGTATAATGCATATGTTGTCAGTGCAAGCAAGAGGCAGTGCATATCAAGCGGGGGAGGGCAAACCGAAAGGTTTGTTCTTCCTTGCTTTTTTTATTTGTCTTTTTAAAACGGATATGTTATAATGCTTAGCGGTATTTTATCAGGAGAAATAATGATTAAAATTTTAGTTGACGCAATGGGCGGAGATAATGCGCCTCAGGCTACTGTCGCGGGCGCGGTGCTTGCTTCACGGCAGGATAAAGAGCTTTATATAATTCTTACGGGCAGAAAGGACGAAGTTCAGGCTGAGCTGGACAAGCACAGCTACGACAAATCCCGTTTTGAAATTGTCGACTGCCCCGACGTTATCGATATGAACGAAATCCCCACCGAAGCGGTGAAAAAGAAGGGTTCTTCCTTAATTCAGGGATTTTGGATGCTGAAAAAGCAAGAGGATATCTGCGCTTTGGTTACGGCAGGTTCTACAGGCGCAATGATTGCCGGCGGACAGCTCATTCTGGGCAGAATACGCGGAGTAAAGCGCCCCGCGCTGTGTGCGGCTATTCCCAATTCGCGCGGAGGGGTTACGCTTTTAAACGACTGCGGCGCAAACGCGGAGTGCAAGATAGAAATGCTTTGCCAGTTCGCGGTTTTGGCTTCGGCTTACGCGAAGGCGGGCTTTAATATCAAAAATCCCAAAGTCGGACTTCTGAACAACGGCGCCGAAGAGCACAAGGGCGACCCTTTAAGACAGCAGACCTTTCAATGCTTCTCCAAATTGGACGGCATAAACTTTGCGGGCAATGCTGAGGGGCGCGACATAATGCTAGGCGATTTTGACGTGGTTGTTGCTGACGGCTTTTCGGGAAACGTGGCGTTAAAATCTATGGAGGGTTGCGGAAAGTTAATCCTCGGCGTTATGAAAAAGGAATTTTCTTCTTCGCTGTCGTCAAAGATAGGTTATCTGTTTATGCGCAAGGCGATAAAGCGTATGCGCGGACAGCTCGATTTCGATAAGGTGGGCGGCGCGCTTTTGCTCGGTCTTAAAAAGCCCGTAATAAAGAGCCACGGCTCGTCCAAGCCCGAAACAATAGCTAACTCAATCAAAAACGCGGCAACCGTTCACCGCAACGCGCTTATTCCCGCGATAGAACGGCTTTTGAAAGGTTGCGGATTAGACCGGCTTTCGGAGATAATAAATGTCGGTGAATGATGCGGAAAGGGCGGTGGGCTACACCTTTAAAAACAAGGACCTTTTGCGCCTTGCGCTGACCCTGCCTTCGGCATCGTGCGAAAACAACCAACAGCTTGAGTTTTTCGGCGACGCGATTTTGGAATTTATCGTGTCCGAGCTGATTTTTGCGGACGGCGGAAGCGAGGGCGAAATGACCGACCGCAGAAAGGTTTTGGTTTCGGATGCGGCTCTTGCAAAGGTTTCGCAAAAGCTGGGGCTCGATAAGCTGTTAATCCGCAGTCAAAGCGATACGGCTAACAAAAAGGCGATACCGTCGGCATACGAAGCGATGGTTGCCGCAATTTATCTTGACGGCGGAATGGAGGCGGCAAAAAAATTTGTGCTTTCCACACTGGATTTTAACGAAAACAAGCCCGAGCTTGAAAATTTTAAAGGCAAATTACAGGAAAAACTGCAATCAGGCGGATACCCGTGTCCCGAATATATAAAAACGGATATAGGAACTCCGCAAAAACATAAATTCAAAGTAACGTTAAAACTTTTCGGAAAAGAGTTTACGGCGGAGGCGGACTGTATAAAAGCCGCCGAACAGAATGCGGCGCGCGCCGCGCTGGAACACCTTAACAAAAAAGACGGTAAATTATGACGACATTCAAACAGATACAATTAGTAGGCTTTAAGTCCTTTGCGGACAAAACGACAATCCCCCTCGGCGAGGGCGTAACCTGTATAGTCGGACCAAACGGTTGCGGCAAATCTAACGTTGCCGACTCTATCCGCTGGGTTCTCGGCGAACAGTCGGCTAAAATGATGCGCGGTTCGCAGATGATGGACGTAATTTTCGGAGGAACGGAAGCAAGAAGGCAGATGTCTTTTTGCGAAGTTACGCTGACTTTCGACAACACCCAACGTATGTTCGATATCGACTGCGACGAGGTCGAAATGACAAGGCGTTTATACCGCGACGGCGACAGCGAATACCTTTTGAACAAACAGCCCTCGCGTATGAAGGTTTTAACCGGACTTTTGCACGGCGCGGGCGCGGCGAAAGAGGGTTACTCGATTATCGGTCAGGGCAGAATAGAGCAGATTATGAACGCCCAGACCGCGGCCAGGCGTTCCATTTTCGAGGAAGCGACGGGTATCGTCGGTTTCAAGGACAGAAAGGCGGACGCCGAAAGAAAGCTTAATGCTTCAAAGGATAACCTTTTCGTATTCGCCCAGCGTATGCAGGAAGTCGAAAGACAGATAGGTCCTTTGAAAAAGGCTTCGGAAAACGCGCTCAAATACAGGGAGCTTTACACCCAGCTCAGGCACCACGAAATGAATTTGTACATAGTCCGCCACGACGGTGCGGCGGGCGAGCGCGACAGCCTCAATTCGAAAGCGGAAAAGATAAACAAGAGAATAGAGGAAGTAACCGCAATTTCCGAACAGCTTTTAAGCGAGTATCAGACCCGCCGCGACGAGCTTGCTTCGGCTGACGCCGAGCTAAACGACTTATACGAAAGATTGCGCCGCTATGAAGTAGGCATAGAAAAGAAGAGCGGAAAATCCCAGCTTCTTTTCGAAAAGGCAAGCTCGGTAAGGGAAAAGCTTGCCTCGGCGCAAAACGATATTCTCGTTTCGACTAAGCGCATCGACGATATCGATAAGGAAATCCGCCGTGCCGAAGCTTACGGACAGAGAAACGGCGAAAGGCTTGACGCCCTGCGTTCGCAGACCGAGGGCTTCCGTGCGGATATCGACGAGCTTTCTAAAAAGATTGCCGACTACGAGTATATGACTGGCGAGCACAGAAAAAAGGTTTTGGATACGTTTAAGGACCTTTCGGATATGCGCCAGAATATGGGTTCGCTTTCGGCGCAGAAAAAGCTTTTGAAAGAGCGCCTCGGCGAAATCAAAGACGGTATGGAAGCAATCCGCGAAAGGCGCGACAAGCTCCGCGGCGAGTACGACGAAAGCTTAGAGCGCGGAAAAGCTTTATCAGAGCTTCTCGGCAACGAAAACAATCTTTTGGAACAGGCCGAAGCAAAGACACGCTTGTGCGACGAAAAAATTCAGCTTCTTATCCGTCAGGTATACGATACACAGGCGCAGATAGTCAGCCTTAACGACAGTCTTACTACCTATCAGGCGCTCCGCGACAGGTTCGAGGGATATATTTATTCGGTCAGAAAGCTTTTGAACAACGCCAAAACCGACGGCGAGGTTTCGGGAAAAATCGAGGGACTTATCGCGGACGTGGTCAGCTGCGACGGCGAGTACGAGGTTGCAATCGAAACAGCTTTCGGCGGCGCAATGCAGAACGTCATTACCAAAACGCGCGACGACGCGAGATTTTTGATAGAATACTTAAAGCGCAACCGTATGGGTCAGGTTACTTTCCTGCCTATCGAGGCGTTAAGACCCAAGGTTGAAAATAACGAAATCAAGTCTGCGGCGCACGATAAGGGCGCGATAGGCTTTGCGATAAATTTAGTTAAATTCAACAAAAAATTCGAAAATGTTATTCACCACCTTTTAGGCAATACTTTAATTGTAGACAACATTTCAAACGCAACCCAGATTGCGCGCCGTTATCCCAGAGCGTTTAAAATAGTAACGCTTGACGGCGACGTTATAGCTACGTCGGGTTCGATGACGGGCGGTTCTAAGCGCGAAATCGCGGGCAACCTGCTTGCCAACGAAAGGCGCATAAAGGAAATCGAAGAGGGTATCGAGAGCAAGAAGAGCGCGTTAAACCGCGCGGAAATCAAGCGCAAGGAATTAGAGGGATTGCAGTCGCAGGCAAACGCCGAACAGCAGGAGCTTGTAAACCGCTTGCAGAACGCGAGGGTAGAGCTTTCCGCCCTGAACGAAAAGCAGTCCTCTTTAATGCAGAGCGTAACCTCCGCAGAAAGCGAGTATGCGGCTTACGGTCAGTCGTTGCAGGCTTTGGAGGACAGACTTTCAAGCCTTGACAGCGAGTACAGCGGCGTTTCCAAGGGCGCGAGCGATTTGTCCGAGCAGTCTGACAAGGCTTCGTCCGCAATCAACGATATGAGCGCGCAGTATGATAAGCTGACCGCAGAGCGCAACGAAAAAGCCGACAAGCTGAATTCCATTCTCGTAGAAATTGCGTCTTTGGAAAGCGCGGTTAAATCCGGCGCGGAAAATATAGAAAGACTGAACACCGAAAGGGAAGAGCTTTCCGAAAGGTTGGAGAGCACCAAGGCGAGCATACCCCGCATAGAAGAAGAAATGCAGTCCTTTACGAAGCAGGCACAGCAGGAAGCTCTTTCAAAGGAAGAGCAGGAGGTCGTAGAGGATTTAAACAGACAGGTTGCCGAAAATCAGGCGCGCAAGGAAGAGCTCAACCGCAAGATGATGCAGTACGACAGCGACAGGCTGAGCGTATACAAGGAAAAGGAAGATTTGACCAAAAAGCAGTCGCAGATAGAGCTTGCACTGCAAAAAATCGATTCCGAGCTCGAATATTTGCAACAGCGTATATCCGAAGAATACGGCGAGGATTATGAGGGCTGTCTTAAATACAAGGTTGACGACTACGACGTTTCAACGTCATCGTCTACGATTTCAAGTTTAAAAAGACAGATTACAATGCTCGGACCCGTCAACCACAACGCGGTTGAAGAGTATGACGAACTTTCACAGCGTTACGAAAAAATGACCGCCGAAAAAGAGGACTTGGAAAAGGCGATAGAAGATCTGACCGCCGCGCTCGACGATATACGCGCGGAGATGATTAAAATTTTCGACGCGGGCTTCAACACCATTAACGAAAACTTCAAAAAGACCTTTAAAGAGCTTTTCGGAGGCGGCAAGGCGGAGTTACAGCTCGACTATACTGACTGCGACGACCCTTTGAACGCGGGTATCGAAATAGTTGCTTGTCCTCCCGGCAAAAAGCTTACTAAAATTTCACTGCTGTCGGGCGGCGAGCGCGCGCTTACGGCTATTGCAATTCTGTTTGCGATTATCGGTATGCGCCCCATGCCTTTCTGCGTACTGGACGAAATCGAAGCGGCGCTGGACGAGGCGAACGTAGCGAGATATGCAAAATATTTGAAGAAGTTTGCAACTCAGACCCAGTTCATAGTTATCACCCACAGAAAGCCGACGATGGAAAACGCGGATATTCTGTTCGGCGTTACTATGGAAGAGAAGGGCGTTTCAAAAATAGTTTCCGTCAAGCTTTCGGAGGTTGAATCGAGGCTGGGCGGCGACACAATTATGTAATTTTAAAAAGGTGTTTTATGGGATTTTTTTCAAAGCTTAAAAACGCGCTTAAAAAGACAAGGGAAGGACTTGCCAACGCGCTTTCCAACCTTTTTTCCAAAAATAAGCTGGGCGACGATTTTTACGAAGAGCTTGAAGAAATTTTGATTTCGGCGGACATTTCGGTAACCACTGCGGAGGACGTAGTGGAGGAAATCCGCCTCGAAGCGAAAAAGGAAAAGCTTAAAGACAGGGAGTTCGTAACCGACCTTTTAAAGGACGTTCTGGAAGAAAAGCTTACCCAGGCGGAAGAGCTCGATATCAAGTATCCTGCCGTCATAATGCTTGTCGGAGTAAACGGCGTCGGCAAGACGACCACGGTGGGCAAGCTCGCCAATTACTTTTTAAGCCAAAAAAAGAGCGTTACCGTTGCCGCGGCTGATACCTTCCGCGCGGCGGCAGCCGACCAGCTTACAGTCTGGGCGGACCGCGCAAAGGTGCGTATCGTCAAGCACGAAGAGGGAAGCGACCCCTCGGCTGTTGTTTTCGACGCGTTGACTTCGGCAAAGGCAAAGGGCACCGACGTAGTAATTATAGACACGGCGGGCAGATTGCACGTAAAAGCAAATCTTATGGAAGAGCTCAAAAAGATGTCCCGCGTCGTAGAGCGCGAGTGCCCGCAGTCCAATTTTTATAAACTGCTTATTCTGGACGCGACCACAGGCGGAAACGCGGTAAATCAGGCTCAGGTCTTTGACGAGGCGGTGGAGCTTGACGGAATAGTTTTAACCAAGCTGGACAGCTCGGCAAAGGGCGGTTTCGTTATTTCGCTCTGCGGCGAGCTTGAAATCCCCGTGGCGTTTGTAGGCACGGGCGAAAAGCTTGAGGATATCGAAAAATTCAACCCCGAAGAATTTATAGAGGGCTTGTTCTGAAATGACCGAAAAGCAAAAAATGCTTGCGGGCGAGCTGTATGACGCGTCCGATAAACAACTTAAAGAAGAGCACGCGCGCGCGGTTGAACTCTGCTCGAAGCTGATGGATTTCAGACTGACCGACGAAGAGCGTTGCGGTATTGCAAAAAATCTGCTCGGTAAAACGGGGAACAACGTTTACCTTTCACAGGGCTTTTGTTGCGACTACGGCAAAAACATCGAGGTGGGCGAAAATTTTTACTGCAACTACGGCGTATGTATTTTAGACGTTTGCAAAGTAAGCATAGGCGACAACTGTCTTATTGCGCCGCAGGCGGGTATTTATACTGCCTGCCACCCGCTTGACAGAAAAACGCGCACAAGCGGATTGGAACTTGGCAAACCCGTAAAAATCGGTAACGACTGCTGGATAGGCGGTCAGGCGGTGATAAACCCCGGAGTTACCCTCGGCGATAACGTGGTTGTGGGAAGCGGAGCGGTGGTAACCAAATCTTTTCCCTCAAACGTGGTTATAGCGGGCAACCCCGCCAAAATAATCAAAAAACTGGATTAATTTATAAGGCGCGGGACGAAAATTCGTCCCGCGCCCTTTTTATTTCACGGAATTTAAAGTCCGTGAATTTTGTTACAGATCGTCCGCGTCCTGAATGGGTTTTTCACCGTCCATAGGCG
>JAIDOO010000175.1 GCA_029063275.1 Clostridia bacterium | reverse complement strand
ATGCCGATACAGCAACCTCAACCCCAAACAGTTCAGTATGCGCCCGATAATTCGGTGCTTGCTGAAATAAGAGCAGAGCTTGCGGAAATACGTGCAAGGCAAAATGCGGGCGCAGGCTATGCGCAACCGCCCGTGCAACAGCAACCAGCGATAATGCAGATGCCTGCGGGCGGCGCAGATATGATGGCGCTGGTGCAGACGCAGTTGGCGGAAATGCGCGCGGAGCACAACTCGGCATTAAAGACCGAGCTTGAAATTATGAAGTTGCGTATGGACCAAAGACAGCAGTATGGGCAACCCGCGCAAATTGAACAAAACGGATCGCAGATATTGGGCGACGCGCTGATAGCGGCGTTTACGAAGATAATGTCGCAGGGGCGTGCCGTACAGGATCAACCCGCACCTGCGGCACTGCCTCAGAACGTGGAAGAGAGTACGCACAGCACGCACGCGCAGTATCCGTCCGACGCGGTTATAACGACAACTACGACCGTTGACACCACAAAGCCGTTGCACGCTAATAAACGCGCACAGACCGAACGCAGTGAGTTTTCGGACGTGGACGGATTTTATGACAATATCGACTTTTAACGGCTTATAGGTTTTAATTCAGGCGGCGCGGACAATTAGTCCGCGCCGCCTTACTGCTTATCCGGTATTTTTGGAAAAATTTTCAAATAGCTATTGAATAATGTTTTCGGCTGTGGTATAATATGCGGGTAAAAACTTTTTTTTGGGGGAAAAATATGAAAGACAATAATTGCGGTTATTGCGTCGGCGGTGAGCCGCTTGCGAAATTCGGAATTAAAATCTGCGATTTAAAGGTCAGTCAGCTCATACTTTTCAAAGAGCAGTCCAAGCGCGGACGTTGCATTGTGGCTTATAAGGACCACGTCGGCGAAATAGTGGATATTTCGGACGAGCAGAGAAATCTTTTCTTCGAGGACGTAAACCGCGCGGCGAAGGCGATACATAAAGTGTTTTCGCCCGACAAACTGAACTACGGCGCTTACGGCGACACAGGCTGTCATCTGCACGTTCACCTCTGCCCCAAATATAAGGGCGGCGACGAGTGGGGCGGTACCTTTACCATGAACCCCGACAAGGTTTATTTATCTGACGCCGAATACGCGAAAATGATCGAAGATATCAAAAACGCACTTTGAATAATATGATAAGGAGAATTGTAAATTGGCGCATAACGTTATTGCCGAAGCTAAAAGATGCTTAAACTGTAAAAAACCCCTGTGCAGACAGGGTTGTCCGATAAATACACCCATTCCCGACTTTATCTCGTCCTTTTTGAACGGAGATATAAAAAAGGCGGGCAAAATGCTGTTCGATAACAATCCGCTTTCCGCTGTATGCGCAATCGTCTGCAACCACGGCAACCAGTGCCAGGGGCACTGTGTGCGCGGACTTAAAGGCGAGCCCGTGGAAATCAGCACTATCGAAAACTTTATATCGTCAGCTTACCTTGACAGTCTGGAACCCGACAAGGCGGAGCCCAACGGCATAAAAGTCGCCGTTGTCGGCGCGGGTCCCGCAGGAATTACCATTTCGATAAAAATGGCACAGCTCGGCTACGACGTAACCGTGTTCGAGTCCAAGTCCGAAATCGGCGGCGTACTGCGTTACGGCATACCCGAGTTCCGTCTGCCCAAAACCATAGTGGACAGGTACGAGGTTTTAATGCGCAAACTGGGCGTAAAAATCAAATTCAACGTAACGATAGGCAAGGCGTTCGGCATAGAGGAGCTGTTCCGCGACGGCTTTAAGGCGATTTCGATAGGCACGGGCGTAACCTGGCCCATCGCCCTCAATATCAAGGGCGAAACGCTGGGGCACGTTCACTACGGCGTACACTTTTTAGAGCGTCCCGACGTGTACAAGCTCGGCAACAGTATGATTGTCATCGGCGCGGGCAACGTCGCAATGGACGTAGCGCGTACCGCTTTACGCCGCGGCGTTAAGGACGTTAAAATCGTAGTCAGAAGCGACAGATACACCGCAAGTCAGGAGGAAAAGGAATACGCCGAAATCGAGGGCGCGGAATTTATTTTCAACAAGGCGCCTGTGGAAATCACAGACGAGGGCGTGCTGTTCGCCGACACCGTCTGCAACGAAGAACACCGCGTTATTTCCACTTCCGAAAAAACCGAGCTTATGAAAGCCGACACGGTAATGATTTGCGTTTCGCAACGCCCTTCCAATTTGATTCTCACCCAAACGCAGGGACTTGAGATAAACTCGCGCGGGCTTGCTAAAATTTCGGAGGACGGTTCAACCACGAGGGCGGGGCTTTTCGCCTCGGGAGACGTGGTGCGCGGCGCAAAAACGGTAGTCGAGGCTTCCGAAACCTCCAAGCGCGTAGCCTACGCAATGGACGCCTACTTAAAATCTTTACCCAAAGAACAAAACAATTAAAAATCAACCCGTCCGCGACGAATGTCGCGGACGGATTTTATTTTTTGGTTAATTTTGCCGTTTATATTGCTATTTTTGTATTTATATGATATGATTATGAAGGAAAATTAAAAAAAGGGAGAAAATTATGAACAATAATCTGTTGTTAATAATTGTAGGCGTTGCGGTCATTCTCGCCGTTTCTTACGCGGTTTTTAACTATCTGTGCGTTAAGAAAATGGAAGAGGGAACCGAGCGCATGGGTGAAATCGCGGGCGCGATAAGAATAGGCGCAAACGCGTTTATCCGCTACGAGTATAAGCTTGTTGCGATAATCGGCGCGGTAATTGCCGTGGTCGTATTTGTAGTAATAAGCTGGCAGGCGGCAATCGCGTTTATTATCGGCGCGGTTTTAAGCGCGTCGGCAGGCTGGGTCGGTATGAAGATAGCCACCTACGCAAACGTGCGCGTTACCAACAAGGCGCGTGAAACGGGCGATTTGGGCAAAACGTTAAAAGTTGCGTTCAAGGGCGGTTCGGTTATGGGACTCTGCGTTGCGGGCTTCGCGCTTTTGGGCGTAATAATCGTTTACTGCGTGTTCGGTATCGCCGCAGGGCAGATAAACGAAATCGCTTCGGGCGTAATCGGCAAAAATTTTATAACAGGGCTCGAATCCTCGTTTACAATGACCCTCTCGGGCTATGCGCTGGGTTGCTCGATTATTGCAATGTTTAACCGCGTAGGCGGAGGAATTTACACCAAAGCCGCTGATATGGGCGCGGACTTGGTCGGCAAGACCGAGGCGCACATTCCCGAGGACGACCCCAGAAATCCCGCCACAATCGCCGACAACGTGGGCGATAACGTGGGCGACGTCGCGGGACTCGGAAGCGACCTTTTGGAGAGCTATGTCGGCGCGATACTTTCAGCCGTTATGCTTGCGTGCGAGCTGTTTATGCACGACGTTTACGCGAGCTCGGAATTATTGAACAGAATGTTGCTGTTCCCCGTAATTTTCGCGGGTTGCGGACTTATTTCCTGCGTGATAGGAATTTCTTACATACTCATAAAACCCAGGCTTTCCAAAAACGTTCATATGGAACTGAACATAGCCACTTGGATTTCCGCCGCCGTAACAGTCGGCGCGGGCGCGGTTTTAAGCTACTTTATGTTTAAAGACGTTGCTGACGTTTTACCTGCGGTAGGCTTTAAGGTAGGCGCGTTCAGCCCCTGGCTTGCGGCGGTCTGCGGAATAGCCGCAGGAATACTTATAGGCATAATTTCAGAGTATTACACCAGCTACGACTATAAACCCACCAAAAAAATATCGCAGTCCTCTAAGGAGGGTCCTGCGCTTACGGTAACACAGGGACTTGCAAACGGTATGATAAGCTGTATGCTTCCCGTCGTGGTGCTTGCCGTCGCAATCTTCGGCTCGTACGCCCTGGCGGGTATGTACGGAATTGCCTGCGCCGCGTTCGGTATGCTTTCTTTCGTGGCGGCTACCGTATCGGTTGACACCTACGGTCCCATCTCGGATAATGCAGGCGGCATTGCGGAAATGAGCGGATTAGAACACGGCGTAAGGGAAATTACCGACAAGCTCGACAGCGTGGGCAACACCACTGCGGCAATCGGCAAGGGCTTTGCAATAGGCTCGGCGGCGTTTGCGGCTCTTTCGCTTATGACTTCCTATCTGTACGCGTTTACGGGCAGTAACCTTTTGTTGGACCTTATTGACCCGCTTACGCTGTGCGGCGCGCTGTGCGGCGCGGCTCTGCCCTTCCTGTTCTCGGGTATGCTTATCGAAGCGGTTGCAAAAGCCGCGAGAAAAATGGTGGAGGAGGTACGCCGCCAGTTCAGAGAAATCAAGGGACTTTTGGAGGGCGAAACACTGCCCGACTACAAAACCTGCATAGAGATTTCTTCGCAGGGCGCACTGAAAGAAATGAGAATACCCTGCATAATGTGTATTCTTTTCCCGTTGGTTACGGGCTTTATCTTCGGACCTATGTTCGTTGCGGGTCTTTTAATCGGCGCGACTATCACCGCAATTATGCTTGCGCTGTTCTGCGGAAACGCGGGCGGAGCGTGGGATAACGCCAAAAAATTCATCGAGGCAGGCGGAGTCGAGGGCGAGGGCAAAGGAACCGCCGCTCACGACGCTTCGGTTGTCGGCGATACCGTCGGCGACCCGTTGAAGGATACAGTCGGACCGTCGTTGGATATTCTTATAAAAATTATGTCCACCGTTTCGTTGGTTGCTGTCGTGGTATTCAGCAAATTCAATCTGTTCGGGACGTTGGGAATTATTTAAAAAAATTTTTTAGAGCGTGGTTATTAACATAAGAGAGTGCTATGAAAAACAAACTACTGATTTTATTGATTGCTATTTTTACTGCCGTGCTGTGCGCGCTGTGCGTATCGGCTTGCCGTGGCGAACCCGGTAAAGACGGCGCGAGCGGCGTAAACGTGGAAGGCGCGTTTATCGAGGACGGCAAATTGTTTTTGGTTTTGTCAAGCGGTTACTACGTTGACTGCGGTCAGGTTTCGGGAACCGACGGTATAGACGGCATAGACGGACTTGACGGTGTGGGCATTACCGACATCAGGTACGACGCGGACGGAAATCTGGTCATCTCGTTTGCCAACGGAGTTGTGCGCAAGGTTGAAATTGCGCCCAAGACCTGCGAGCACGTTTACGGCGAGTGGGAGGTGGAAACCCTTGCTACCTGTACGACGCAGGGCTATAAAAGCAGGGCGTGCACGGAGTGCGGCTACGTCGAACACGAAATTACCCCCGCTATTGGTCATGACTGGGACGATTATGCGGCGGAAGTTGTAATTCAGCCCTCTACCTGTACCGACTGCGGTTGGAAAATCGTAACCTGCGAAACCTGCGGCGATACCAGAATGGAAAAAATAGAAGCCGTAAGACACCACTTTACCGAGGTTTTGCACCTTGACGGGCACGACGTGAATTATTGTATGGACTGCGGAATGTGGGAGCCCACGGCAGGACTTGCGATAGAGCGTAGCGGTATGTCGGGCAACGAGTGCACCTTAACGGGGCTCGGTTCCTGCACGGACGAATATATTGTCGTTCCCGACGTATACGAAACGCCTTACGGCGTAATGCCCGTAACAACGATTGCCAAAGACGTTTTTGCGGGCAACAGTAAAATCAAAAGCGTTTACTTTTCCAAAAACGTAACCAAAATAAACGACAGTACTTCGGGTATGTTTGCATACTGCACGGAACTGAGCGAAATCAATATTCACCCCTTAAACACCGTTTACCGCAGCGACGACAACTGTATAGTCGATATATTCAATAAAAAGGTAATCGCGGGGTGCGGCGCAAGCTCGATACCTTCCGACGGCTCGGTAACAACTGTAGGGCAGTACGCGTTTTACGGTATAACAACCATTACAAAACTTATTATTCCCGAAAAAATCGTAACTTTGGAAGCTTCAGCGTTTTCACGGTGCGTAGGCTTGACCGAGCTTAATCTGGGCGGCAATTCGAGCGCGTTGACAACTATCGGCACAGAGTGCTTTTTCCAGTGTACGGGACTTGAACGGGTTACCGTAACTAACGTAAAGACAATAGGACAAAGCGCGTTTGACGCTTGTACCAATCTTGTAGAAGTTACTTTGAACAAAGGCTGTGAAAGAATATTGTCCAATGCCTTTGCCGCCTGCACTTCATTGACGACGGTGCACATTGCGTCCACGGTCAGCCATATATTCAGTTGCGCTTTCGGCGCTTGCGGTGCGTTGAGTGATATTTATTTCGAAGGTTCGGCAAGCGGATGGAAGGACACCGCCGACGGGCTGTGGAACGTAGCGCCTGTATTTTATCCTAATCTTACCAAGACGCCGATAACCGACAGCGATATTCATTACGGACAATTTTAAAATAAATTCGGGGGAATTTTTATATGGGTAATCAATGCGGTGAAATCAAATTTATCACCATGGGCGAGCTATTGCTGAGACTTTCGCCGCCCAACTACGAAAAAATCCGCACTGCGGGCGAGTTTAAGGTATCCTACGGCGGAGCGGAGGCAAACGTTGCCGCGTCGCTTGCAAATCTGGGTATCGACTCAACCTACTTCACCGTCGTGCCTGACAGCTCTATCGGCAAAGCGGCGATAAGGTATCTGCGCTCTAACGACGTGCATTGCTCGCCCTGCATTTATTCGCAAAGCGGAAGAATGGGTATTTACTTTCTGGAAGAGGGCTTCGGCGTGCGCTCGTCAAAAGTTACTTACGACAGGCGCGACTCGTCCTTTGCGACTTACGACTTTAATAAGCTGGATTTCAAAAAGATTTTAAAAAGTTTCACCTGGCTGCATTTGAGCGGCATTACTCCCGCGCTTTCGGAAAATTGCCGAAATCTTATTATGCTCGCGTTAAAGGCGGCAAAGGAGCTTGGGATTACCGTCAGCTTTGACTGCAATTTCAGGAGCGCGCTGTGGGAGTGGCAGACCGCGAGGGACTGCATAACGGAGTATCTGCCTTACGTTGACGTGCTTTTCGGCATAGAGCCTATCAATCTCAAAGACGAAAACGGCAAGGATTTAAAAGACGGGCTTTCAATGAACCCGACCTATAAAGAGCAGGACAGAATTTTCCGCGAGCTTCATAAACGCTATCACTTCAAGGCAATCGGCAGGCATGTCAGATACGTTCACTCGGGCAGTGAAAACTCGCTCAAAGCGTTCCTTTGGTACGACGGCGAAACCTACGAAAGTCGTACTTTCCGCTTCAACATTTTAGACAGGGTTGGCGGCGGCGACGCGTTTGCAAGCGGCGCTATTTACGCGATTATGCGCAAAATGAAGCCCGACGACATTGTAAACTTTGCGGTCGCTACCTCGGTTATCAAGCATACAATGCACGGCGATTTCAATATTACCGACGACGAGGCTTCTATCCGCAAGCTTATGAACCAGGAATTCGAAATCAGACGTTGAATAATTGTAAAAATCAAGCCCTGCGCACAAAGTGCGCAGGGCTTTTAAAATAGATATCTTTGATTGATGCGAGATTGGTAAATCAAGTACGCGGGTAATTGAGATACGTTGCAAAGCCTAATGCTTTTAGCCGTTCCAGATAGTGGAAGAAACCTCTTTAAGGCTGAAATTCAGCGTTCCCAACCCGAAGGGCAAAGGCATTGCAAGTTTAAGCATAGTACAGCGCGCGGTGTTGGCGTCGTTATCGGTCAAAGCCGCGTACCAGACCGTCTGTGATGTGCCGGACATTTCGCCGCCGTTGTAGGAAACCGAAACGGACACGGCGGGCACGCCCTTATCCTCGACTGTGTTACCCTCTTCGTCCTCGTATACAGGGGTATAGAGGTTTTTTGCCGCAAGCGCTTCGGAAATGGTTTTAAGCTCGTCCTTTTCTATTGCGGTTGCACCGCCTTTAAGATTGATTGTCGAAATTCCGCCCGACTGCGCGTTGAACAAATCAATCGACTGCGAAAGGCTGTCCGAAAGCTTCATACTGCGCGCCGCAATATAGAGGGACGAGTTATCGAACAGACTGTTCGAGGTCTTGTTAAGTCCCGTATGCGTTTTTGAAGAGGTGTTTCCGTTTTCGGTCTTATAGGAAATTACTTCCGAGCAGGCAACGTTGTAATAGTTTTCGTAAGAAACGTCATATCTGTCGTAAGCCGCTTCGAGGGTGGCGGGTCTGAGCACGGCGGGGGAGGAAATCTTTAATGCCTGACTGCTGTATACAGGCTTTAAATTATGGTAAGCCGAGCGGAAACAGCTCACTGTTTTCACGCTGTCCTCAAACCAATCGGTTGCCTCGTCGCCCTTGACAAATCTGACTGAAACGGTAAAGGTAGTTTCGTAAACGTACACCGTTTCGGTTTTTTCCTGGCGGTAATTTTCGGGAATATCCTGCGAATTCCAGTCGTACTCTGATGCGTAAAAATCGGTTTGGTATTCGCCGTCCTTATACTCGACGTTGTAAAAACCGTTGTTAAGGCTTGCAAAGCTTACGTCGTATTTCAAGGTTTCTTTGGCAAAATTTTCGTTTCCCTCTATAAAATAGGGCTGAATACCTTTATAGCCCGTCTGGGTGTACCAGTTTGAATTTGTAAGCGCGCTGTTGACCACCTTCGAGCCGCAACCCGAGCAACTGCCCGCACAGCCCGCAAGCGTAATAGCCGCGACGGACGCGGCGACAACCGCCGTTATTTTGGAAAATCTTTTCATAACGCGCTTATTATAACACATTATTTTATAATTGTAAAAACTTTTATGGCACAAAATGATTAAAAATTGACGGCGGTGTGTTATAATGGGGGTATGATAAAGGCGAGCGTTTGCCCCGCGATTTATGCGGCGCTTGAAAAACTTAAAAGTATAATCCGCGCAAACAGGGACTCGGGGCGCAGGACTGTGATTTTCTGCGAGGACAGGCTTACGCTTGCGGCGGAGCGCACTGTGTGCGCGGCTGTGGGCGGTACCTTTTCGGTATCGGTTTACACCTTTGCGCGTTTTCTTTCGTCGGAAAGCGGTTCCCGCGCGGACGTGCTTACGGCGCAGGGCTCGGCAATGGCAATCCGCAAAATCATAGAGGAAAAGCGCGAGGATTTAAAGCTGTTCGGCAGATTTTCCGCAGCAGCGGCGGCTGGCGCCGTATATGACACAATCGCGCTTTTGTACTCTTCTAAAATCTCCTCTGCGGACCTGAAAAAAGCGGACGCGGACGGACTTTTGCAAAGCAAGCTTCACGATATTTCGGCAATATACTCGGAGTATGAAAAATATCTTGAAAATAGCGGAAAAGTCGACAGAAACGCTTATCTTTCCGCGCTTCCCGAAGTAATCGAAAAGAGCGAAAAAATCGCGGGGAGCGACGTGGTTTTTCTGGGCTTTCAGTCGTTTACGCGCTCGTCGCTTGACTGCGCGCGTGCGGCTTTCCGCTCGGCAAAAAACGTATACGGACTTTTTATCGGCGGAAAAGAAGAGATTTACGTCAATGAGGCGCTGACCTCGTTCGAGGGAGCGGCTGAGGAATTCGGCGGCGCGCTTTCAGAGCGCGTTGAAAGCGGTATGACGGGCGAAGCCGAAATTTTGCGCAAGTGCCTTTTCGACCCCGAAACCTTTCATACTTTAAAGCCCGTCAAGACCGACAAGGTGCATCTTTTCGAGGCGGCGGACGAGGAAGAGGAGCTTGAATTTATAGCCGCGAGCATTAAAAAATTCGTATTGGACGGCGTGAGATACTCGGACATTTCGGTTATGCTTTCCGACGTTGCCGATGCCGAGCGCGGACTTAGACGCGTATTTTCGCAGTACCGCATACCGTACTACGCGGACAGGCGGCACACCCTTTCGGAGCATGCGGCGGCTAAGTTTGTTTTAGGTTATTTAAACTGTCTTTTTTCGGGCTGTCCTTTAAAGGAGTGCGACGGGGTTATTTCTTCGCCGCTGTTTCCCGCAGAAAGGGCGGATAAGGATATTTACAGAAACTACGCACTGCGCTTGGCAAATTTCCGCGGCGGAATAAAGAGGGAGCCCAACCCCGAAATTTTAGCTAAAATGAATTTCGATTACGACGCGGTGCAGAGGGTGCGCACCACCTTTTTAGACGGGCTTAACTGCCTTAAAACGGGCACGGCGGCAGAGGTGTGCGGAGGTGTAAAAAGGCTGTTGGAACTGTTGGGCGTAAAGTCGCGCCTCGAAGAAACCGCGCAAAAGTTCAAGGACGATTACCCTGCCGAAGGCGAGTTCAGCGCAAGGGTTTACGACGCGGTTTTAAGCGTTCTTGACGAAGCGGAGGTAATTGCGGGCGGCGGCAAAATGCCGCTCAACGAGTTTATAAAAATTCTGAAAAGCGGTTTCGGCGCGCTGGAAATTTCGCTTATTCCTCCAAAGGCGGACGCGGTTTTCGTGGGCGATATTTCGGCGACGGCGAACACGGGAAGCAAGGTGGTTTTTGCGGCACGGCTCACCGACGACGTGCCCTTGTCCAGCGCGGACACCGCGCTTTTGACCGACAGGGAAATAGCCGAATTAGAGGGAGCTGATTTAAACATAGCGCCCAAAATCAGGCAAGTTAATATGCGCAGGCGCGAGCAGACCGCGCTGAATATCTGCGCGTTCAAAAACGAGCTGTACCTTTCTTATCCCGTGCGCGTGGGCGGCGAGGAAAGCGGCGTAAGCGAAATTATTTCTTATGCAAAGCGGGCTTTTATTACGCCGAACGGCGGCGAGCTTAAAGCAGTGAATATCAAGAGGCTCGAAAAATCGGACGCGGCTATCGTTTACTATTGCAGTGAAAAAATCCCCGCGCTTAAAAGACTTACCGCTTCCTCCCGCGCGGAAACGCTGTCGGCGGTGTACGAGTGTCTGAAAGAAAGGGGCTTCGGACGCGAGGCGGACGCGGCTTTGGAAGCGCCCAAGCAAAAGGTTTTAAGCGACGGGCGGGCGCTGTTCGTCAGCTATAACTCGATAACCCCTACTATGCTTGAAACCTATTTTTCCTGCCCGTACAGGAACTTTGTTCAGAACGGTCTTAAATTGCAGGAAAGGGAAGAGGGCTCTTTGCGTCCCGTGGACACGGGCAATTTTATACACACGGTGCTTCAACGGGTTGCGCCCGAAATGGACGGACTTTCTGCCGGACAGACAGTTTTGCGCGCGGAAGAAATCGCGGACGGGCTTTTGAAGGAAGCGCCCTATTCTTCGCTTACGGACAGCAAGAGCGGCGGTTATACGGCAAAGGCGCTTATAAAGGAAGCGGGAATAATCGCTTCGGGTATGTATGAACAGCTTGCAAATTCCGCCTTTAAGGTTGAAAGCGCGGAGTACAAGTGCGAGGTGCCGCTCGGGGACGGAGTTAAAATTTTCGGCAGAATAGACCGCGTGGACTCCTGCGGAGATCTGGTCAGGATTATAGACTATAAGACGGGCTCGATTGACAACTCGCCGTCTAAATATTATATGGGCTTGAAGTTACAGCTTCCTCTGTACTTAACTTCCGCCTCCAAGGGCAGAAGGGCGGCGGGCGCGTACTATTTTCCCGCCTCGGTCGAGTACAGGGATAAGGCGGACGGCGTGTTCAGACTGCAGGGCTTTATGGACGGGAGCGACGAGGTTGTGTCGCAATCGGACGTAACGGTTCAGCCGAAAACCAAGAGCAAATATTTTGACGCATATCTCGGCGGAGGCAGGAGCGACAAGGCTATGCCTACCGAGATTTTCGGCGGATTTTTGGAGTATTCGAAAGAGGTTGCAAAGCAGGGTGCGAGCGAAATGCTGGGCGGAAACATTGCCCCCTCGCCCGCAGAGGACGCCTGCTCGTTTTGCAAGGCGGGAGGAAGCTGTGCCTTTGCGGTCGGTTCGGACGGCGAAGAACGCTCGTCGCGCAGTCTGAAGTGCAGTGAAATCGCCGACGTCGTTAAGCGGTTGAAGGAGGACGGTTGATGGGCGTAACAGTAGAACAGCAAGCCGCAATAGACAGCCGGGGGAAGGTTATAGTTTCGGCTTCCGCAGGCAGCGGCAAAACCTTCGTAATGATAAAAAAGCTTGTTGAAGCGATTGCGGACGGTGCCGATCTGGACTGTGTGCTTGCCGTAACCTTCACAAAAAAAGCCGCGGCGCAGATTAAGGAAAAACTGCGATCGGCGCTGATTGAAAAAATGAGCGCGTGCAACGATACGGCGCGCGCGCATATAAAGAGCCAGCTTTCTAAAATTCCGTCTGCGGCGATTTCAACCATACACGCGTTCTGTGCCAGACTTTTGCGGACCTACTTTTACGCGCTGGATATAGACGGTACTTTCGATATAATTTCTTCTGACGACGCTTCGGCAAAGGACTATAAACGCCGCGCGCTGGACGGCGTTTTCGAAAAACTGTACGAAGAGGACGACGGCGGTTTTTTACAGCTTTTAAAGTGCTACCGCAAAAAGCGGAGCGACGGTTATCTTCGCGCGTTGGTTCTGGATTGTTACGAAAAATTGCGCGTAACCGCAAGGTACCAATCTCTTCTTGACGGCGCGGAAAAGCTTTACACAGAAGAGGGGTTTAAAGAAGTTTTATCACAGCTTTCCGACGATATAAAAGAGAAGTGCGCCGCGCTTAAAGAAGCGGTAACGGAGTTTGCCGCAGGCTTTAATAATCCCCACCCCGCTTACGAAGCGATTTTCGGCGAAATGCTCGAAAGTCTGGAAGAGGTTTCGCACGGCGGAATTTTCGACCCCGCGCCCCCTTTGACAAAAACGCGTAAACCCGCTGATAAAGAGGACAAGGAAGAGGGCGAGAGGTTTAAAGCCTTTAAGGAAAGTCTTTTAAAAAGATATAACGCCCTGCGCGGCGAAATCGCGGACGAGCAGACCGAAAGGCGGGCGTTTTTCGAAAGCGGAAAAACGGCGGTCGCGTTTTGCAACCTTTTAAAGCAATTCGACGCCGCCTACACCGCGATAAAGCGCGACGAAAACAAGCTGGACTATAACGACCTCGAGCATCTTACTCTCGCTTTGTTGGAGGATAAGCAGGTCAGGGCAGAAATAAACGGACGGTTTACACTTGTATTCGTGGACGAGTATCAGGACGTAAACCCCGTGCAGGAAGAGCTGATTTCAAAAATCGGCGCGGAAAATATTTTCCTCGTCGGCGACGTAAAGCAGGCTATTTACGGCTTCAGGGGAAGCAGGTCGCTGTTCTTTGCGGAAAAATACAATTCGTTCGAAGGGGGCGGCGGAAGCGCTTTAAGACTTTCGCACAATTTCCGCTCGTCGGACGGAGTTCTCGATTTTGTAAACGCCCTGTTTTCGCAGATTATGACGTCCTCTACCTGCGGCTTCGATTACGCTGCTGGAAGTAAAATGATTTCGGGCGGCGGTTATCCCGCAGGCTACGGAAGCAGTGAAATTCATCTCTTCGGCAAGGACGAAGAGGATAAAAGCCTGCCGGAGGTCTATTCGGTAAAGTCGGGGGCAAAGCGCGTCAGACATTCGCGCGAGGGACTGGCGGTTCTGTCTGTGGTAGAGCGCGAGCTGAAAGGCAAGCACTACGATTTGGCAAGCGGAAGCTTTGTGGACACGCAGGCGGGGGATATATGTATCCTGACCAGAAAGCGCAACGCGGCGGCGAACGGTATCGTGCGCGCGCTGTCGGACGCGGGCTATTCGGTCGCGGGCAGTAAGGAACAGAATATCTGCACCCGTCCCGAGGTCAGGCAGATGATAGACATACTGTCTTATATAGACAATTCCGAGCAGGATGTGCCCCTTGTTTCGGCGCTTTTGTCTCCGCTCGGCGGACTGGACTGCGACGCGCTTGCGGCTATAAGAATTGCCTACAAGGGCGAAAAGCGTATGCCTTTCCGCGAATGCTGTGAAAGATATTTATCCGATTACGGCAACGAAACCGCGCGGAAGCTGTACAGGTTCAAGCGTATGACTGCAAGACTCAAAGAGCTTTCGGACGTGCTGTCCGCCGCTGAAATCATAGATAAAATTCTGCAGGGCACCTCGCTCGAAGCGGCGTACTCCGCAGGCGGCGGCGAAAAGCTTAAAAATCTGCGCAGGCTTGCAAAAGAGGGCGAAAATCTAAGCGTGAGCGAATTTCTTGCAAAGCTCAAAGATACCGGCTACGATATACCGGCGCCCCCGTCGGCTTCGTCCGACAGTATAAAGGTTATGACAATGCACGCAAGCAAGGGACTGGAATTCCCGATAGTCATAATCGCCGACGTCTGCGCTACCTTTAAGGGCAGGAACGATACCGAAATGCCCTTTGACGAAAGCTTCGGTTTTGCGCCTAAATGCCACGACGCCGAAAATATGCTCGTGCGGTCAACCCTTTTAAGACGGCTGACTCTTGCAAGGACGGAAGCGGAAGAGCTTAAAAACGAGCTCAATTTGTTTTACGTAGCCTGCACCCGCGCCATGTGCCGTCTGCACGTTATGGCGGAGGAATGCAAGGAGTATTCGTCCCTGGAAGCCGCAGACGCTAAGTGTTATGCAAAACTCTTCGATATGACTTCCTTTTCGCCCGAAGAGCTTCCCCCGCGCGATGATTTTACCGCAGGAGAAAAGGTGGGCGCACAGCTTAAAGAGCCGGATAAACGGCTTTTGGAAAATTTAAAGGAAAAATTTATGCGCGTCTATCCGCACGAAGAGGGCGTGAACCTGCCGGTTAAAAGCTCGGCTTCCAAAATTCTGCGCCTTTCCGAGCACGACTACTTTCGTCCCGCCGAGCTGTTTGAAGAGGACGGCGGTGAAACGGGCACCGAGCGCGGTACGGCTTACCA
>JAIDOO010000174.1 GCA_029063275.1 Clostridia bacterium | reverse complement strand
GCTCGGTGGCTCGGAGTTGTCTTTAATAGAAATATTATAGAGTTCGTAAACCTCGTTATGTCTCATCTGGACGCAGAAGTGTCGTCGGGAATTGTGCGCGGGGGGATTTATCTTTCGGGCGGACTTATGAAAATGGACGGACTTGCCGAATATATCGAAAAGAGGTTGGGCGTACCCGTAAACATTACCGAAGAACCCCAGCTTGCGGCGGTTATCGGCGCGGGAACGATTCTTACCAACGACTATCTTTGGGAGCGTCTTGCGACAACCGTAAATTAAACGGTGGGTTTAACAAAAAAACTTAAAAACAAATTACCGCCCGCGCCGTAAGGGCGTATTTCATAGGGATTCAAGCAAGGACGATACTCAGTCCTTGCTTTTTTAGTACGGTTATGCTACATTGAAACTACTATAAACAGTAATTTACTTAAAAGACAGGATATAATGCAATGTAAAAGAGGTGCACAAGAATGAAAGTTTCGGAACCGAATATAAAAGACTGCGAAGTTGGGGATTTTGAAAAAGCAGTTGCGGAAAATTTATTCTGCAACGAAATATATGAAACGGTACCATTGCAAAGCGTTAATGTGTTAGATGCAACTTTTGAAAACTGCGTTTTTAAAGGTATTGACTTTACAAACGTAAAGCTGACCTGTGTTGATTTAGTGGATGTAGTATTTGAAAACTGTAATTTATCAAATAAGAAATTTAACAAGCAATATTTAAGCCGTGTTAAATTTGTAGATTGCCGTATGACCGGTATAAGCTTTATTGACGCTACTTTAAAAGACGTGCAGTTTGTAAACTGTAAAGCAGATTACATAAATTTTACTGAAGCTAATATATGGGTGATGTCCGTTACGGACAGCAATTTTATGAATATGCTGTTTTATGAAACTAAAATTAAAAATTTAGAAATGAACAAAGTTGACCTTTTTGGTGCGGAAATTATAAATACAGCTTTAAACGGCGTGGATTTTTCCACATGCAGATTAGAAGGGATAAGGACAGATACCAAATCTTTGCATGGTATTATTATAGACAAATTTCAGGCGCATATCCTTGTTAAAATGCTGGGGGTAAAAATCAGAGAATAAGATGAAAGTACGATAAAACGAGATTCCATAAGGAGTCCCGACTTTTGCTTTACATTGATTTGCAATGTCAAAACATTGCCATGTGTGAATAATGTCGCTCTGGTGTTGTATTTATTTTAGTCCATAACTATGTGCCGCCGCACTATACTTCGCAAGCGAAGATAGTGCGCTATTTCTTTGCACATAAGGAAATTCCAAAAACAGATACCCTTAAGGCGCGGGCGGTTATGCACACGGGCGCCGCTTGATTGTTGCTTTTGCGATTGCGCGGCCGAAATCTTATACTCATTGTTTGCGTGTGCCTAAATTACTTGATTAATCCGCTGAAATTTTATATAATTTAAAAAAATAATTCAAGGCTTATTTATGGGCAAAAAAAGCAATATTCGCAACTTCTGTATAATAGCGCACATCGACCACGGCAAGTCTACCC
>JAIDOO010000173.1 GCA_029063275.1 Clostridia bacterium | reverse complement strand
GGATTGCAGTGATCGGTAAAATTCTTTCGGATTTGTCCGAATTAAAACAACTACCCGAAACCATAAAAGCAACCCTAACAAGGATATAGGAGGGGATATTATGAAAAAGAAAATAGCATTTTTATTGTGTGCGGTTATGTTTGTTTTGTCGCTGTTTTCATTAGCGGCATGTGCAAACAATAACGGCGGTGGTAACAATTCGGGCGCTGGCGGTGGCGGAAATCCGCCTATAATTGATAACGGAAGCGGGAATGATACGCCTTCGGGCGAGAATCCCCCTATCACAGACAACGGAGGAGGAGCAGTGGACGAGAACTATCAAGGCAGTACAATTCCCGTAGACGGGGAGAAATACAATGCTTCATCCGTTTATGTAGAAATTACGATTACGGCAGGAAACCAAGTGCTTAACGCCGTACTCTTTGACAACAAAACGGCGAGAGCGGTTGCGGATATGTTACCGCTGACCGTATCAACATGGCATCCTGCGCCTAATTTTGCACGAGCGTTTGACTTGCCTCGGAGTTTTTCTTATTTTAATGACGAGCCGCCGCAGATGAGCTACGAGCTTGGTTCGCTTGCCTATTGGGAACCGGGACCGAGCATAGCAATGATTTATGAAGCAAGCAGAACGCAGACAGTTGTACCTGTCGTGCCTATCGGTAAAATCACAAGCAATTTGAGCGTGCTTGCAAATTACAGCGGCACTATAACGGTAGCAAAGAAATAAGGTATGAAAATCGGCATAGTAAAAAAAATTATAAAAATTGCAGTAGATGTTGCAATGTTCGTGCTGTTCCTACTCTTAATGGAATATCACTTGTTGCCGGAAGCGACGCATGAGTGGTTGGGAATTGCGGTCTTCATTCTGTTCATAGCCCATAACGCGCTCAATTATAAGTGGTATTCGGTACTGTTCAAGGGAAAATACACTGCAATTCGAATCGTGCAAACATCATTAAATTTTCTCCTGATAATTGGAATGCTACTCTGTATGATCAGCGCATTGTTTGTATCAAGAGAAGTGTTTGCCGGGATGAATTTGCAAGCGGGAATGGTTGGAAGAACTTTGCATATGAAGGCTACGGCTTGGACGTTTATTTTGATGAGCGTACATCTCGGCTTACATTGGAGTATGTTCGTAGGAATGGCGAAGCGTATCAAATTGTCAGTGCTTACTGCCACCGTTATCAAATGGATATTGCGCGCCGTTGTTCTTGGTATAGCGGTTTATGGAATCGTCGTATTTGTTCAGCGCGGATTTTATGAAGAGCTGTTTGTAGCGGAGGTATTCAGAGGAAATATTGATGAAAAGACCGCTCTTGTAGCGTTTACGTTTTTCTTGCAAACTTTGGCGATGTCAGTCAGTGTAGTGAGCATTGCTTATTATGTGAAAAAACTCAGTCTATATATTAAGAAAATTCGGAAGGAGAGGCACAATGAAAAGATTAATTAAAATATTATCTGCGGCGATAATCGCCTGCATTATGGCAGTAACGTTTGCGGCTTGCGGC
>JAIDOO010000172.1 GCA_029063275.1 Clostridia bacterium | reverse complement strand
ACCTTATCGACCAAATCACTCAAAATCAAGAACGCCTGCATCGGCGTTACGTTTTCGAGATTAATTTCACTCAAAATCTTTTCAACTTCGGTCAGCTGTTTTTCTTCGGTGTCTGTTTGGGGCAAGGGTTTATCGAATTCTCTGTCGCCGCTTTCGATATGCTTTAAAATTATTTTAGCCCTTTCGGTAACCTCGTCGGGAACACCCGCCAAAGAAGCCACCTCTATACCGAAGCTTCTGTTCGCTCCTCCGCGCATAATTTTCCTTAAAAACACTACGCTTCCGTTCACTTCCTTGACGGAAATTTTATAATTTTTAACACCCGCCAGCCTGTATTCCAAATCCGTCAATTCGTGATAGTGCGTGGCAAATAAGGTTTTAGCGCCTATTTTTTGCGTAAGCGTTTCAATAACCGCCCAGGCAATACTCAATCCGTCGTATGTACTTGTTCCCCTGCCGACCTCGTCTAAGATAAGCAAACTGTTTTTGGTTGCGTTTTGCAAAATTGTTGCAACCTCTATCATTTCAACCATAAAAGTACTTTGGTCAGAAATTAAATTGTCGCTTGCGCCAACCCTTGTAAACACCCTGTCAATTAAAGGAATCTGCGCCGAGCTTGCAGGAACAAAGCTGCCGATATGAGCCATAATCGCTATAATCGCGGTCTGCCGCATATAGGTACTCTTACCCGCCATATTGGGACCGGTCAAAATCATAGTACGGTTTTCATCCTCGTCCAAAAGCGTATCGTTGGGGATAAACCTGTCTTTTGATATAGCTTCCACCACGGGGTGTCTGCCCGATTTGATTATAAGCGGCTTGCCGCTGTCAACTATATCCGGGCGAACGTAGTTATTTGTCTTTGCAATTTCCGCAAAGCTTACCAACAAATCCAAAAGAGCAACTGCGGACGAAATTATTTTTAATTTATTTATGTTTTCTGTAAGTACCGACTTAACGTACTCGTACAATCTTATTTCAAGCTTCAAAGCCGCGTCTTCACTGCCTAAAATCTTTTCTTCAAGCTCTTTCAGCTCGTCGGTTGAATAACGCTCGGCGTTTGCCAACGTCTGGCGTCGCTGGTAGTTTAAAGGAACTTTATCCTTGAACGATTTTGTAACCTCTATATAATAGCCGAAAACGCGGTTATAATTGATACGCAAAGTCCTTATGCCTGTAGCGTCCCTCTCGCGCGCTTCCATATCCATAATAAGTTTATTGCCGTTGTTTTTAACAGCGCGAAGCTCATCGAGCTGTTTGCTGTAACCGTCCTTTATATAACCGCCTTCTTTAATCTGAATAGGCGCGTCCTCGCTTATGGCGTTTTCGATAAGTTCGGTTACCGCAGACAAATCAAGCATATTTGCCGATAAGTCTTTTAAAATGCGGGAATTAAAGCCCGAAAGCTGGATTTTGATATTCGGAATTGCCGACAATGAACGAGCGAGAGCAATGCAGTCCCTCGGCATCATTTTGTTGTTGCTGATTTTGCCCGTAAGCCTTTCAATATCTTTAATGCCTTTCAACAAATCGACGAGCCCAAGTCTTATTACGGTTGCTTTATAAAGCTCCTCCACACCGTCAAGCCTGTAATTAATATCCTCTTTTCTCGCAAAGGGATAAACAATACAGTTTTTCAAAAGCCTTGAACCCATTCCTGTCTGGGTCTTGTCCAAAAGCCAAAGAAGCGAGCCGTAATCTTTACCCTCGCCCAAGGTTTTGACAAGCTCGAGATTTCTGACCGCCGAGCCGTCAAGCTGTAAAAACTTTTCGTTTGCAAGATATTTTACGCCGTCGATATTTTTGAGCGCGTGCATCTGAGTTTCTTTCAGATATTCGATAAGCGCGCCGGAGGCACAAATCGCATTTTTACTTTCGGAAACAGTAAAAGCCGAAAGCGTTTTAGTGTTGAACTGCTCTAAAAGGCACCTTTCCGCCGTTGAAAAATTAAAAGCCCATTCGGGATAGCTTGAAAAATGCGGTAAAATTCCGCGGGTTACCATAGGCTCGTTTTTAGTTTCAAAAAGATAATTATCGTTGCAAATTACCTCTTTTACTCCAAGTTTTGCCATATGCGAAGTACTCTGCGAAACACAATTAGCCCCTGAAAACTCGGTAGCAGACAACTCGCCCGTCGTAATATCAGCCCAGGACAGCGCAACGTTATCGCCGTTTTTAAACGCACAACAAACGTAGTTATTAGTCTTTTCGTTAAGGTGCTCGTCATCGGTAATAGTTCCCGCCGTAACAACGCGCACAACTCCGCGCTCTACAATTCCTTTAGAAGCGGAGGCGTCTTCAAGCTGTTCGCATATTGC
>JAIDOO010000171.1 GCA_029063275.1 Clostridia bacterium | reverse complement strand
GTCTACGGCGAGGACGGCGCGCAGATGTCGCCCGAAGATACCGAAGTGGTCGTAGGCTACATACAAAAAATCCAGGACTACCTCGGCACCCCCGCGCCCACGGCGGAACAGGTTAAAAAGTTTATAAAACCCGTGCCCGCAAAAGTGGATAAAAAATATTACAAACAGCTTAAAAAGCTCACCCTTTCCAAAAAGGCGGTAAAAGCGTGCGGAAAGGATTTAAAACTCGTATACACTCCCGTTCACGGTTCGGGCTATATTCCCGTTACCACGATTCTTAAAAAAATCGGCATACACGCGTCTGTAGTTGAAGAGCAGACCAAAAAGGACACGGATTTTTCCACCGTCGAAGTTCCCAACCCCGAGTTTAAAGAAACGCTTTCAATGGGTATTGCGCTTGCAAACAAAATAGGCGCGACCGTAGTTTTCGGCACCGACCCCGACAGCGACCGTTTAGGCGTTGCCGTTAAAAACAAGGAAGGCGATTTCGAAGCGCTTTCGGGAAATCAGGTGGGCATACTCCTTTTGGACTATATTTTAACCCGTTTAAAAGAAGAGGACGCACTGCCCGTCAACGCGGCGGTTGTAAAATCGTTCGTAACAACGGGTATGGCAAAGGCAATCTGCCAGAAATTCGGCGTTGAACTTTTCGAGGTGCCTGTCGGCTTCAAATTCATAGGCGAAAAAATAAAGCTTTGGGAGCGCGACCTTTCGCACACCTACGTTTTCGGCTTCGAAGAGAGTTGCGGATACTTACGCGGAACGCACGCACGCGATAAGGACGCCGTTGTTGCTTCTATGCTGTGCGCCGAAATGGTTTGCTACTATACCTATATCGGCAAGACGGTTTTCCAGCGCTTGCAGGAAATTTACGATACCTACGGCTACGTACTCGATTGCAATATTTCCATTCCTTTCAAGGGACTTAACGCCATGAAAGATATGAACGCAGTCGTTGACGGACTTAAAGAAAGCACGATAAATTCGTTTGACATTTACAACGTGGTTGCAATACGCGACTACTCCTCCAATACCAAAACCGAAGTTGCAACGGGCGAAAAAAGCGAAATCGGCTCGCCCCTTACCAACTGCGTTTACTACGAGCTTGAAAACGGCAGTTTTATCTGCGTTCGTCGGGGGGGCGCGGGGGGCGGGGGACGGGTGCGAGAGCGGGTATAACGAAGCCGAGTGTCGCGGGGGGGTTTCAAGGTATGGTGGGGGGGGGCC
>JAIDOO010000170.1 GCA_029063275.1 Clostridia bacterium | reverse complement strand
GTCTTAAAGGAGTAACGGCGGCGGCAGCCGCAGGCATAATTGCGGGCGTAGCCGAAAAAAAGCTTCAGGTTTTATCCGAGGTTACGGACAAATCGAAAGCCGAAATAAAAAGCTACCTTGCACGCACTCTCTTTACCGTCAACAAAGCGCGCTCGGAATGTGTTTTTGATATAGGCGTAAAGGTTTTTAACGGCGGGGACAACGCTTACGTCCGTATCGAGGGGCACCACACCAACGTGGTTACCGTAGAAAAAAACGGCGAACGCATTGTGGACGGCAAGCTTTTCACAGAGGACGCGCGAACTGACAGAAGCATTTTGAACGTGCGCGACGCGGTTGAATTTGCAAACACCGTAGAGATATCCGACGTTGAAGAGGTTATCTGCCGTCAGATAGAGTACAATTCCGCCATTGCGGAAGAGGGACTTAAAAGCAATTACGGAGCAAACGTTGGCAAGGTGCTTCTGCAAGCTTTCGGAAAGGACGTGCACAACCTTGCCAAAGCAACTGCGGCGGCAGGCTCCGACGCGAGAATGAACGGCTGTAATCTACCGGTCGTGATAGTTTCGGGCAGCGGCAACCAGGGAATGGCAACCGTATTGCCAGTAGTCGTGTATGCACAGCATTTAAACGTTGACCGCGAAAAGCTTATACGCGCGGTTACGCTTTCGGACCTGATAACTATTCACCTCAAAACCGGCATCGGCAGGCTTTCCGCCTACTGCGGGGCTGTCAGCGCCGGCGCGGGTGCGGGCGCAGGCGTCTGCTACCTCTTTGGCGGCGGCTACGAACAGATAGCGCATACCATAGTGAACGCTTTGGCGATAAATTCGGGTATTATCTGCGACGGCGCTAAATCGAGCTGTGCGGCTAAAATCGCCTCGGCGGTAGATGCAGGGCTTTTGGGAATGGAAATGACACGTTGCGGAAACGAGTTCTGCGGCGGCGACGGTATTCTTGACTCGGCGGTGGAAAAGACGATAGACAACGTATGCGACCTTGCAAGGATAGGAATGAAAGAAACCGACGAAGAAATTATAAAACTTATGATTAAAAATATATAAGATAAAAAAAATGACTTCTTTACGAAGTCATTTTTTTATTTAACTCAGCCATAAATAGGCAAGTCCGAACACAACCAAAAACGCAACGACGATACAGATTATCATCGGCGCATACGCGGCGAACGCGCCGCGCACCATTCGCCAGTACTCTTTGCGTGAAATTTTTAAAGGCACTTTTTTTTCGCCGTTCTTTTTCGAAGGGTCGTACCATCTGAAACCTTCCACATTCATATCAACTATCGTGGTTTCGGTATCCAGGTCGTGGTGCTTCGTTATGTTTTTTTGGAAGGGAGGCGTTTTCGATATTTTTATTTATTTTTAATTTTTGAAAAAAAATAAAAATTATATTTTACACATAGAGGAAAAGTATAAT
>JAIDOO010000017.1 GCA_029063275.1 Clostridia bacterium | reverse complement strand
CACATACACCTATTGTAGTTTTCGGAGCAAACGGTATAATAAGCGAATACCACGCAAAAAACTTTTTTGTTATGAAAACGTATTATGACCTTGCGCTTGACTGCGAAGACGAATGTAATCTCATCTGTACGAAGCAATCGCTCGCCATAGGTATGATAAAGAACGGGAATTTTAAAATTTTATTCGGACCTATAAAAACTGTCCCGCTTAATCAATCAATGCTGCGAGAAATTATTCTCGATAACAACTTTAATCTTAACGATGCAAACGAATTGAAAAATTCGCTTGAATTTATCCCAACTATGCAAATAGAATACTTTGCTTTGCTCATATCCGCTTATTATACGGAAATAAACCACGTCATTCTGACGACGGAACAAGTTCTTTCCAAACTTAAAATGGATATTAAAGAACTCAATTTCGACAACGAGCTACTTCAAAAGCAAAGCCAGATTGTATTTGGAAACAAAGTACCTCACAATACTTACGAGTATGAACAAAAAATGCTTTACTGCGTTAAAAACGGACTTGTTGAGGATATGCATAAACTTGGGCATTTGGCAGACGACCAAAACGTTGACGTTGTTGTTTCAGACACTCTACGCCACTATAAAAACATGGTTATGGCTCAAAAAACTCTTATCTCCCGCGCAGCAATAGAAGGCGGCGTCGATCCTGAAACTGCTTATTCTTTAAGCGACATTTATTCGCATAAAATCGAAAGCTGCACTACTCTCAATCAAATATCGGAAATTTCATACTCGATTAGGGACAATTTCTGTAAAATGGTAAGAGATATAAAACACCCCAAATCTAATGACCTTATGGTCAATAAGACTATCGATTACATTAACGAGCATATAACGGAAAAAATTACGGTAAACGAAATAGCAGAAAAAGTTGGAGTTTCAAGGGAGTATCTCTCCTCCAAATTCAAAAAAACTATGGGACAGCCGCTGCCCGAATATATAACCGAACAGAAGATAGAAATAGCAAAAAAACTTTTAACGTTCAGCGACAAGCCGTTAATTGAAATTGCAAACTACCTTTCATTCTCTTCCCAAAGCTACTTTCAATCGCAATTCAGAAACATTACGGGAATGACGCCTCTCAAATACCGAAATTCCAAATAACGAAAACCGCCTCCAAATTTTCAGAGGCGGTTTTTGTATGGAGAAAAAAATGATGAAAAATTATATTCTTGTGTCAATCATACCGCAGAACACGTCAACGGGCGACACACCCTTAAATTCGCTGACGCCTACGAGTTTATCGACGAGCGCCTTTACCGTTTCTTCGTGTGCGTCGTAGCAGTTTATGTAGTTCTTTACCTGCGATACGTCTGCAAGGTGGAACGGGCTTGAGAAAGAAACGAATATTACGGGCAGTTCTTCAACGTACCACGGGTTATCCCAACCGCCCTTTGACAGCGCCCACTCCAACCTTTGTACGGTTTTCATAGTATGCGGAACGTCGGCAAAAGCAATTACGGCGTCGTACTCGTCCGTCAGATTATGTACAGCCTGTTTCATTCCGTACATACCTTTGTTTTCCTGATTTTTGGACTGTTTCTGCATTTCAGCTATCTGCTCAGGCGTCATCTTTGCAACCATATCCATCATTTTTTTGATGGGGTCAACGTAGATTTCAACTTTAAAACCGTGCGCTTCAAGTCCGCTTTTTAAAAGACTTTCCATTTTGGTATTGTCTGCCGCTTGCCCTGACAATACAAGTGTCGCATCTGATTTAGGACCTACGGGAACAAGCAGTATTTTCTTTATTTTTTTCTTATCGAAAGGCAGAACCTTTTTACCCGTCTGTTTTGCAAGCGTTATACCGTGGTCTGTAATTTCCTTTGCTACCTTTTTATGTTCTTCACAGCCAATTACGGACAGTCCTTCTTTTGAAGGGAATTTATCGATACTGAAATTATTTAATCCTGCAAGGCACTTCATTGCAAGTATGCGGGAAAGTGCGTCGTGCATTCTCTCTTCTGAAATTCTGCCCGATTTATACGCTTCGGTCATATAGCGGGTATCTTCCTCTATGTCGTTAAAGAACAGGAACATATCCACACCCGCATTGATTGCGTCGGGAACTATGTCGCTGCGCTTTCCATGTCCGGTAAGACCTACCATGTGGCTTGCATCGGAAACAACGAGTCCATTAAATCCGAGCTTACCACGGAGCAAATCGGTAACGAGTTCTTTGCAAATTGTTGCGGGTTTCAAATCCTCGGGCTTGCAGTTCGGATTGAAATGCTTCTGATAAGCGGGCATCATTATATGTCCCGTCATAACGGACTGAATACCTGCGTCTATCATATCCGCATAAATTTTACCGTAGGACTTATCCCACTCTTCCATTGAAAGTGTATTTACAGCAGTACCGATATGAGGGTCTCTTTCGTCCTGTCCGTCGCCGGGGAAGTGCTTCATAGCGCAGAGTATTCCGCTCTCGCTCATACCCTTGAAATATTCTCTTGACAAAAGCGAAACCTGTTCTACCTGATCGCCGAAACCGCGTGTAACTATACCGGGGTTATGCCAATTCAATACAAGGTCGGTTATAGGCGCAAACGCCCAGTTGCTACCCGTAGCTTTGGTTTCTCTTCCGCAAATCTGCCCGAGCTTATACGCATATTCGGGTTTGTTCGTTGCGGCAACTTTCATTTCCGAACCGACGAACGTTCCCTGTCTGGTTGCGCCATTTCCGCCGCACTCAACGTTTACCGCCGAAAGTATGGGAACTTTACTGTGCTTCTGGAAGAAATAGTTCATATTCCACATTTCTTCATTAGTACCGGGATTAAATCTAATACCGCCGCAACGGGTAAGTTTTATATCGTTTTCAATATCTTCTTCCGTTCTGCTTCCCGTAAGATGTACAAAAAGCTGCCCTACCTTTTCTTCCAAAGTCAATGAGTTTATCGTATCTTCGACCCATTTTATTTGTTCGTCGTTAAGATAAAACGGTTTTGCTTTTAAATCTACCATATTTTCCTTCCTTAATTAAAAAAATTTTCGAATTGTGTTTCAAGCGCAGGCTGGCTATCCTTATACTTGCCTTCAACAAATTGTTGCAAATACTTATCTTTAAGCTCCTGCCAACTTTGCGATTCGCCGTCTATTATCATAGGATAAAAAAGCGTTCCCGCTTGCTTTGCCGCATCCATATCGGAAAGGGCGTCGCCAATCATAAGAATTTTATCTTTATCATAACCTTTTTGCGCAAGCTGTTCAAGACAAACTTTCTTTGTGCCGTCCTCCTGAGTTGCTAAAACGTTGACAAACCTTATTAAATCGTGATAACGCCATTCCTCTTCGATTATTGCATAACCTGCCGAAGAAACTATCGCAACGTCAACTTGCTTTACTGCGTTTATCAGACACTCTCTAACTCCGTCAAACGGCTTTTTATCGTCGTAAGTCAACAGAGCCGTACTTACGTTTACCGATTGCGACCAGTTAAGAGTTTTTCTGAGTATCTCTCCGCCGCCGTCTTCTATGGCGTTTATAAGGCTTTGATTGGAAAGCGATTTTGTGTTATCCAGCCATTTTTTAAGTTCGGGCAATCCGTCTATTTTCTTAAAGCGTTTATCAACTTCACACAGCGCCATATAAAGCGTAAGAAAGCGGTTATTGCCGCGCGTGCGCTCATACAGGTTGATGTTATTCCAGAGTTTAAGCGCTTCGCCTTCAAAATCTTCAAGCTGCCATTCTTTTACGAAGCAAGGACCGAAACATTTTTTATGCTTAATATTCATTACGTCCATTGCCGTTCCGTCCGAATCGATACAGATGAGAAAGTTTTTCTTTTTCTTAAAATCTGACAATCTGCTGTGCAACATTTTATCACTCCTATTCGTGCTTTTGTTTCATTTTAACAAAATAAAAGTGACTTGTATTTTAATAATGTTAAGTAAATTATAAAATTATAAATAGTTTTAACTATAATTTTATCTTATTTTTATTGTTTTTCCGTGCGTTATACCGCTTTCGTTAAACGTATCGATGCGGACGTAAATATCCTGTCCCGCATTGATTCCGCCTATATACTGCTCACATTTGCCGAACACCATATAGCTGTGGTACAGTTTATCCTCAGCGTGTCCCCAAAGTATGTTGTAACCGACTGCACCCGTATCTTTCCACTTCAAATTCAAGTCAACATCGCTGTCAAACTTAAAATCGGTAATTTCAGTTTCCGCAGGAGCTTTCCCATCCGCCGTTCCGAATACCCTTAAACCGCATACGGTTGCTGGCTGATTATAAGGAATTTCGGTAAAAGTAAAGCGTATAAATCTTGCCTTTATACCGTTTTCGTTTACTATCAAATCGTGGGGCAAATCGGTTTCGGCTTTGCGTTTATCACAAAGCGTTTTATACGTCTTTCCGTCTTCGGAATATTCAGCAAGCCAACGGGTTTTAAGCGGTCTTTGCTCTATGTAGCGTTTCATATACTCGTCGCCTTTAAGCTCGACGTCGGGGAACTCTACTTTCAGATAATCGTCGGCAAAATTAATCTGAACGGCGTTGACCGTACAAGCCTTGCCCAAATCCACTTCGAGCCACTCGCCCGATTTATTCGTTTTTGCCTTCCACCACGTTCTCACGTTTTCGTCAACGGCATTTTCGGCAGGTAAATTGTCCGCATACGACGAAGCTTTAACCGTCTTTTTATACGACAATAAATACCATTCGGGGTCTTTCCATATATCGTAGTCTGCGCTTTCGGGCATAGGTAATACCCAATCCGCATAACGCTGATTGCAAAACATTTCGCCGTCCTTATCGAAGCCCGTAGGGAAAAGTCCTATTCTGCGCTCGAAACGGTGCGACAGAGAAATACGCATAGTGGAAACGTGCCACCAATTCCCTATTTTGTCCTGCATAGTGCTACCGTGTCCCGCACCGGGTATGAACCCGCCCGGCTTATAGGAAAACGGATTGTTTTCTGCGTAGGTATAAGGTCCAAGCGGCTTATCAGAAACATAGACGCCGTCCGCATAAACATTGTACTGTGCGCCGGGTGCGGCATATTGCAAATAATATCTGCCGTTATGTTTAGTCATCCACACGCCCTCTATATAAGGGTCTTTACCAAGTATTTCAAGCATTTTAAGTTCAAGCTCGCTTGTAACGTTGGCAAATGTATGGTCTTCGCCCTTTCTTTCAAAGCCGTGCGACTTATCTGCGGCAAGCAGTTCTACGGGGTCGCCTATCGGCTTCATATCCACGGGATTGAGTTCCACGCCGTATAACGGCTTACTGTTGGAACTGCCCCAGAAATGATAAACTCTTCCGTCATCGTCTTGAAACATATCGGGGTCCCAGAACGGGAACGAACCTTCAACCTCTTCAAACTTTTCGTTCAACGGATCTTTCGTGCGGTAAAAAGAACAGCTCTTCAAATTTGCCGAAGCGCAAAAATAAAGATATTCTCCGATTTGCTTTACGTCGGGCGCATAATCGTGAACGGGCAATTCGTCGCACCTCTTATACTTCCAATCGTATAAATCGTCCGAATACCAAAAGCCTCCGGACATTGAAGGGAACAAATAGTATGTCTGTCTCTTAAACACATCACCGAGACCACGATACCGCTCAACATCTA
>JAIDOO010000169.1 GCA_029063275.1 Clostridia bacterium | reverse complement strand
GAATAGGTCTGTTTACTTTAATAATGCTCTTTTTCTGCACAGCAATACTATGCTGTGCTTTTATTGCGCCCAAAACGGAAAAAATAAGCGCAAACGCCGCAACGGCAACAACTGCATCCACAATTAAACCAACTCTGTCATTCGGTGATATACATTATGTGCAGACAACAACTACAACTTCGTGGGGAGGCACTTCAGCTTCTGCGGCAGCTTCTTTCAGCTATGCTAATAGTATGTCGGCAACTAATCCCGACCCTACAAATATAGTATGTACTCCTACAAGTAGCGGCAATGCAGGTACGATTAATACAACTTATGTAATGAATACTTATAGAAGTAAGCTCATAGCTGTTCCGATAATTCTTACTTTTGATTTTCCCGCGAATACAATTTATAATATATTATGGGATTGGTCATTTACCGGTGTTATTGCAGGGCAAGAGCATGCTATGCTTTATTTTACTGAAGATTCAAGTACATTAGATAATTTTTTAGTTGGAAAGTACGAGGGAACTTGGTCTAATCACTCTAATCCTTATACTTTTAATGATACGGTAGTTTATAACAATACTAATACAGATAAAAACAATTATACATTGTACGGCATGTATTATGCTTACTGCAATAACAAAAGCAGTGGAAGCGTTAGTTTTACCTTTGATTTTTCGTTGAGATTTTTAGAGGGACCGCAAATCGACGCGCCTCAAACTTCGGGTGATATAGAGAGTACTTATACCGGAAATCCTATAGAGTTCGGCTTTAAATATGCCGGTGAACCCACTGTTGAAACGGTTAAAGATTTCCGAGGGATAACGGAATCTTATGTTTATGACAAGGCTTATGAGTGTGTAGAGCTGGACTCTGTTACGGGCACAACTTTCGGCGGCGACCCGATTACCATAGCCAACAGTACCGTTGTCTTAAACGGCACAAATAACGGTGAAGGCACTTTTTCGCCGACAGAAGCCGGGGAATATAAAGTTAAGCTGAAAGTTAAAAATTCTTTTGTCGCAAGCGGCGTCAGATTTTCCGACGGTAGTTCTGAAAAGACCCTGACTTTCACGATCAAACGCAAAACGGTAGCAGTACCCACGGTCTTGAACTCAACCCAGACCTATAAAGCGGGCGAGTATGAGTTTGGTCTGAGCGGCTATGACAAAGATATAATGAGTGTAGATCAAGCCGCTTTAGCAACCGGGATAACCTGGGACAACACAGCAGGCTCAGAAAAATTCAAGGCAACCGACGCGGCAACGTATACCGTTAAGTTCCATTTGGATAGTACCAATTACGT
>JAIDOO010000168.1 GCA_029063275.1 Clostridia bacterium | reverse complement strand
TGTAATTATTTTTAAAATCAAAATCAAGCCATTTTTAACAAAATTTTATCCAGATTTTTTAAATTTAAAACCCTTTTCGCCGAATTTATTGATAATAAATATCCCCGCGCAAACAAGAACGAGCGCTATAAGAGTGAAGTAGGATAAAAGCTGGTCGTATTCGCCCAGAATCAAAGCCGAAAAAACCGCGCCGAAAAGGGGATTTGTACTTTTGAAAACCGCAACCTTGGATACGGGGTTATACCTTAAAAGGAAGCCCTGAAGAGTAAACGCACAAGCCGATAGGAATGCAAGGTACAAAAGCATAAACGCCGCGCCGACGTCTATATGCGTAATTCTTCCTCCGCAGCTAAGACCTACTACGGTCAGTGCAATTCCGCCTATCAAAAACTGATAGCCGCACAAAACGGTTGTATCCTCGTGCCTTGAAAATACCTTTACAAGCCCCGCCGCAACCGCCGCCGACAGACCCGAAAAAATTATGAACCCTTCGCCGAGCAGAGTAAATGAAAAGGTAAAGTCTCCGCTGATATTAAGTACGACAATCCCGCCGAAGCCTAAGATACAGCCCAAAAGCTTGATAAGATTAAATTTTTCCGTTCGGAAAATGAAGCAGGCGAAAATTATCGTAAAAAACACGCCCAGTCCGTTTAGCACCGAAGATTTTACGCCCGTATTGTGCGCAAGACCGATATAAAAAAAGGTGTACTGCAATGCGGTCTGAAACAGTGCAAGAACTAAAACCCGCCAGATATTTTTCGGTTTTGGCGCAATGAATTTTTTTTGCGTAATACAGCCGAAAACGATTACTAAAATTCCTGCAAGGGTAAACCGCATACCGGCAAATAAGATTACCGAAGCCCAGTCGTTTTGTGAATTTATTTGAAACAGGCTGTAACCTATTTTTACGCACGGAAAAGCACTGCCCCATAAAATACAGCAGATAATCGCGCCTATGCAAACCACGTAGTTTTTTGTGAAAAAACTTTCTTTATCCTTAATGATCACGTTATCATTATATCTGTCTCTTATACAAAACTCCGAGCCCACGAGAACTCTCTA
>JAIDOO010000167.1 GCA_029063275.1 Clostridia bacterium | reverse complement strand
GGAATATTGTATACCGCGCCCTCCTTGCCGCTAAGATTCCAACTAGACGCCTTCAACACGTACGGCGTTATCTTCCAGTCATAGCTCGCCACAGTCTCGTCGCCCGTCCAAGCCACATTGCCGTCCGTAAGACTGTATTTTACTGTCGCTTTTGCGGGGCTTGCGCTTGTGCCGTAGTCCCAGCAGTAATTCTCGTCTGTCAATGTCAGGGTTACAGAATACGTGCCGACGTTCTTCACACCGTCGTACGTTCCGCCGAGCTTGATTATGCTCTGATACTCCGTCCAACTGCCGCCAAGGTAGTCTCTCAAGTCTACAAAATCGTTCTTAAATACTATGTCGCTTAGCGTAGGCACCGCTATCGCCTTGGGTTTTACCGTAAAGGTGAACTTAGAACCGGGCGTAAGCGTGTACGTGTCGTTGCCAGCTTCGGTCAGCACGATTTTCAGAGTATAAACTCCCGCCTTTGCGGTTGTTCCGTCAAAGCCGCTCAATAAGCCGAGTTCGTTACCCTGCGAATCATAGACGTAGATGCCCTCTATGAAGTTTGCGCCCAATGCCGCGTTGGTATCGCTGGCTATCAGCGTTAGTATACCGGAATCGAACGTACTGCCGCCGTAGGTCATTTCCTTTACCGTCTGCGTTACCGTTACCAGCGTATTCGTTGCGCCGAGCCTGAACAAAAGCGCACAGTCGTCCCCGCTGTCGTCCTTCAATTCGTACTGCGTTACGCCGCTTTTGATTACCGCTTTGACATATACGTAGATGGGGTTAACCGAGCTTGCGTTGTACGGCGCTGACGTCAGTGCCTCCAGACCAACGTTGCCCGTGCCTACGTATGTACCCATACTCAAATCGGAGTTCGCGATATAATACTGATACTCTACGTACTGTTTCAAATCGTCTGCGATATTCAGAGTCTTTATCTGGTACGGTACGCCGTAATCGTCCAAAACGTTATCCCCGCTTGCGTCCGTCCAGCTCTCCGAAGTCCAGTCCACTTCTATCTGCTTCGCGCCTATACGCCACTGGAAACTTTGCGTTGCAACCGTTTCATAGTTTGCGGTGTCTACGGTCAGTTTTACCTGTGCCGTGTACGTGCCGATATTAGTGTTCTTGTCGTTTACCGTGATTTCGGCGTTCGTTACGCCGTCCGGATATTTCGCAGGGTTGAACCTGATTTCTATCGTGCCCGAGCCATAGGCAGGGGGATTATTCGGGTCATAGCTCTGCCATGCTCCGCCCGCTACGCGGTATTGCAGATTTTTGTTCAGGTTATCTAAGTAATCCTGATCTACCTTGCCTTTGCTGATTTCCCACTCTATCTCGTACCAGCCCTTGGTGTCGTCCCCGCCGAAGCTGCCCGAATTGCTCTCGCTTTTGAACTTATGGTCCGTGTCCGAGATCAACGCTATCCG
>JAIDOO010000166.1 GCA_029063275.1 Clostridia bacterium | reverse complement strand
GACAAAACAGTCTAACTCGTCGTTGTAGACTTCCGTTTTTTTGTATCCGCAGGCGGTGAAAAAGGGAATTGCCTCTTCATACGGCAGGCAGTAGCTTTTTTGCGCGCCCCGCTCTTTAAGCTTTAATTCCGCAGTGTATAACAAAAGCTTTCCCAGCCCTTTGCGGCGGCAGAGGGGGTCTACGAAAATTTCGCGCACGTCGCCAAACCCTTCTTTAAAATTCCATTCGTTTTCTATGCCGTCAATCTGGTAAATGACAAATCCCGCAGGCTTTCCGTCTTGCTCGGCAACGTCAATCGAGATAAGCCCCGCCAGACAGTCGGGCAAAACATACTCTTTTACAAGGTGCTCAGCGTTGTCCGCGCAGTCCAGCTCGGAATAATATTTTGTAAAAAGCGAGATAAACGCTTCTGTATCCCTGTCGGTGAGGGGAGCAACTTTAACCATATTACACCTCCAAAACGTGCTCGGCGAGCACTTTTTTATTTGCGTTTGTAAATTTTATCATAACTTTTCCGTCCTTGATTTCGAGCGCCGTGCCAGTGAATTCAAGAGGAGAAATTCCCTCTTTATCGGGATATTTATTACTGCGTATCGAGCCGCGCAGTACGGGATAGCTTGCCTTCGCGTTGTCGGGGTCGCCGGGCTCAATGTAATCCGTCTTGTGCGAGTGTCCGCAGAGCGCAAGTCGGGTCTTTCCCTCGGTGAGTTCTACAAGCTCGCGCGCCCAGCCGTGCCAGGAACAGCTTGCAGCCTGGTAACCCGAAAGCGGGTAAGCCATATGCGCAATTACAAAGCCGTACTCACTGCCTTCCGACCAGTCGCCGAGAGCTTTCAGCCACTCGCTTTGTTCGGCGCGGGTTTGGTTGAAGTTTGCAACCGGATTAATAAGCGCGTTGCCGTCAGCCATATCGTTGTTGGTATCGAGAACGAGCATAGAGAGAGAACCCAATTTAAGGTTGAAATAAAATCCTCTTTCGGCACAGCCGACGTATTTGCCCAGGTCTGCGGCATAGTAGCCGTTACATTCGTGGTTTCCCCGGGTAAACAAAACGGGACGGGTGCCGCCCGTGATGCGGTGCGCAAGCTTATAAATGAGTGAAATCTGGTACTGCGTAGATGCGTCGTTGATTATATCGCCGTTTAAAATAAGCAAATCCAGCTTGTCCCCGAAGTAGTCCGCCGCATTTGCGGGTCCAGCGATACACTCGTGGGTGTCGGAAAGGTTGTAAATCTGTAACCCGTCGGTATCGTCCACGGGGCGGAAGGAGTAGCTTTTTCTGATTATAGTACCCTTTGTCGGAAGATATGCGGTGTTGAGCGCAACGCACTGCGTGCCGATAGAATATGACTTAGCCTCGTCAAGCTCGTCTGCGGGGACGGATATTTTGTGCAGTTTGCAAACGTTGTTTTCGCCGTTGGTCTGGTCGTAATAGGTTTTGCCGTTTACGGTAACCTCGCCCGTGGACTGCACGGAGGTGGCAAAGGCTATCTGGTATTCCTGCGCCCCTTCGTTTTCAACTACGAATACGGTAGTGCCGCCGCTTATATAAAAGGGTACGGCGTTGAACAGGCAGATAAGGCAGATTATCGCAACGACGGCGGCAAGAGTAATTGCCGAAATACGTCTGAAAAGTTTATCAAGGCGCGGAAACGCAAAAACAAAAAAGGCAATCAAAGCCGCAAGCCCGATTGTAATAAAATAGGGCTTGCCCGCAACAAAGAAGTATACGAGCTTTGAAAGCACAAATGCGAACAAAACAAAGTGCGCGAACATAAGCGCGGGGCAAAGGCAGATTATAACTATTTCGACCCAACGCTTTTTAAATACGAAATTATTGAGTAAAACCGCCGATAGCGGCAATAGCGCTGCGACTCCGCCCGTTAATGGAATAGCGGGGGAGGTGTACCACATATTTTTGAATATGGCGGCGCCAAGCGCAAAGTACCATATGAGCCACGCCGCCGAAAGAACAAACGCGGCTGCGGTCAGTTTGTTTTTGAAAATTTTTTTCATAGCCGTAAAAAACAAGGCAGTCCGCAAAAACGGATTGCCTTGACCTTTTGATTATTCTGCGACGGGATAAACGCAAACCTGCTTTCCGTCTTTGCCCACTCTTTCAAACCTTACGGTGCCGTCAACCAGCGCGAACAAGGTGTCGTCCTTGCCCATACCTACGCCGTTGCCTGCCTTGAACTTTGAGCCGCGCTGTCTTACGAGAATGTTTCCCGCAAGTACGAACTGTCCGTCCGAACGCTTTACGCCAAGTCTTTTAGCTTCGCTGTCTCTGCCGTTGTGGGAAGAGCCGGTTCCTTTTTTATGGGCGAATAAACTGATAAAAAACATTTTTATTCCTCCTGAAAATTACTCTGCCTTTGCGGCTTTCTTTGTAGCTGTCGAAGCTGCGGCTTTTTTAGGCGCGGCGGCATTTGTTGCCGCAGGCTTTTTAGCTGCGCTTTCGGTCTTGGGTGCAGTAGTTTTAGCCTGGGTGTTTTCGCCGATAGCGGTTACTTTAACCTGCGTAAAGGGCTGTCTGTGTCCCTGCTTTTTTCTTTCGTTTTTCTTGGCTTTGTACTTAAAGACGATAATCTTCTTTTCTTTGCCCTGAGCAACTACTTCGCAGGTTACTTTGACGTTTGCAACCTCTTTGCCAACCTTAATTCCCTTTTCGTCGGCAGTTAAGACGACGGGGAAGGATACGGTCGCGCCGATTGCGGCGTCCAGCTTTTCAACCTTTACAAGGTCGCCTTCGGCAACCTTATACTGCTTGCTTCCGTTTTCGAAAATAGCGTACATGATGATACCTCCTCTAACCAGTCTCGCCGGATACAATTTGCCAAGTGGCTTAGGCAGCGCAAGGGCGCGTTTAAAAAAGCCCGTTTCGAGCGGCTCGGTATTAAATTTAACATAACGGCGCGATAAAGTCAAGTATTTTTACGCCCTGTATAATTTTTGTGAATAGGGGAAAAATAAACTCAAGGAGAATACTTATGGATATTAAATCAGACAGCGAAATTGTAGCGGAAATTTACCGCAATGCACAGCTTGCGCTTACCTCGATTTCGGATATTATGCCCGAAGTGGAGGACGGCGACATACGCGAAGAAATTATGCGCGAGCACGAAGAATACGAAAGGATTTGCAGTGAGGCGGCACAGCTTGCTTTGAAATACGACCTCGATTTAAAGGAGCCCAATCCCATTAAAAAGGCGATGATGTGGAGCGCGATTAAAATGGGCACGGCGGCTGACAAC
>JAIDOO010000165.1 GCA_029063275.1 Clostridia bacterium | reverse complement strand
TTTGCGGACTGCGCAATTAATATCGAGCCCGACGCGCAACAGCTTGCGGATATTGCTGTATCTTCCGCAAAGACCGCAAAAACAATTGCGGGCATAGAGCCCAGAGTTGCAATGCTTTCATTTTCAACCAAAGGCAGCGGCAACGACGATAAATATACCTGCTCCGTATCTAAGGTGCAGGAAGCGACGCGCCTTGCAAAAGAGGCGGCGCCCGACCTTGCGCTTGACGGCGAATTCCAGTTTGACGCGGCTGTCGCTCCCGAAGTCGGCAAGCTCAAAGCCCCCGATTCAAAGGTTGCCGGCAATGCAAACGTATTTGTATTCCCCAACATCAATGCGGGAAATATCGGTTACAAAATCGCACAGCGCTACGGCGGCTATATGGCGATAGGTCCCGTTTGTCAGGGGTTTGCAAAGCCTCTTAACGACCTTTCGCGCGGTTGCAGTGTCGACGATATAGTGGCAACGGTAGCTGTTACCGTTTTACAGGCAGAGTAATAAGGGGGATTATAATGAAAGTTTTAGTTATCAACGCAGGCAGTTCTTCGCTTAAATATCAGCTTATCGATATGCAGACCGAAAAGGTTGTCGCAAAGGGCGGCTGTGAAAGAATAGGAATACCCGGCTCGGTTTTAAAGGCTAAGGGCAACGGCAACGAAAAGACTTACGAAAAGGATATGCCCAACCACAAAGTGGCAATCGAACTCGTTTTGCATGCGCTCAAAGATGATGGAATAGGCGTCATCAAATCGATGGACGAAATCGGCGCGGTAGGTCATAGAATAGTTGCCAGCGGAGAGTATTTTAAAAAGACCACGCTCGTAACCCCCGACGTTTTAAAGACTCTGGAAGAAAAGACGTTCGAGCTTGCGCCTCTGCACAATCCTGCGGCGGCGACGGGTTTAAGGGCTTGCATAGAAGTTATGCCCAAAACCCCTATGGCGCTGGTGTTCGATACCTCTTTTCACGCAACTATGCCCGAAAAGGCTTACCTCTACGGCATTGCTTACGAGGATTATAAAGAATACGGCGTAAGAAGATACGGCGCGCACGGCACAAGCCACAAGTTTGTATCGGCGGAGGCGGCCAAATATCTCGGCAAAAAGCCCGAACAGCTTAAAATAGTAACCTGCCACCTCGGCAACGGTTCTTCTATTTCCGCAGTAGACGGCGGAAAATGCGTAGATACGTCGATGGGCTTTACTCCGCTTGCAGGCGTTATGATGGGTACCCGTTCGGGCGATATAGACGCGTCCGCCGTAGAATTCCTTGCACGCAAAAAGGGTTTGAGCCATTCCGAAGCGGTAACCTATCTCAATAAAAAATGCGGCGTTGCGGGAATTTCGGGCGTTTCAAGCGATTTCAGAGATTTGGACGACGGCGCAAAACAGGGCAACGCACGCTGTGCGCTTGCACTGGATATGTTCAACTACCAGACTAAAAAATTCGTAGGCGCGTATGCCGCGGCAATGGGCGGACTTGCCTGCATAGTATTTACTGCGGGAATAGGCGAAAACTCGCCCAACGTGCGCGAAGGCGTCGTAGAGGGTCTTGAATTTCTCGGCGTAACACTCGAGAAAAACGAAAACGCGAAGAGAGTGGACGGAATTCACGAAATTTCAACAAAGGATTCCAAGGTCAAGGTTCTCGTTATTCCCACTAACGAAGAGTTGGTAATCGCAAGAGAAACCGCCGCGCTTTTATAAAAAAATTTCTTTGTGCGCCCTTTAAAATGAGTTGACAAAGAATTGGCTATATAATATAATTTCAAAGTAATTTCGCTTTTCGCAATGTCAATTGCGTATCGGCGTATTATACGGCAGTCAACTTTCGGTATGAAAATTCAAGTTCAAAAGCAAATTGCGCTTAAACAGTTCACCGGTAATTTCGGGTTTTCGTTCGAACCCTCGGAAGAAGCTTGCCTTGTTCCGCTCTGTCGGATTGAAGGCGCAGTAAAGGTGGACGGCAGTTTTGAAATTTACGACGACGACAGCGTAGGCGTGAATTTCACCGTCGAATACGTTTTAAGCGGTCAATGTTCGTATTGTTTAAGCGATGCGAAACAGGCGGTAAAGCAGGATTTCGACGTGCTTTTCGTAACCGAGGACGACCCCGATAACTATACCTACGACGGCAGGGTTATCGATTTGACAAAAGCCGTAACAGATGCAATACTTTTCAGTCAACCTAATTTGATTTTGTGCAAAGAGGACTGTGGCGGTATTGACGTAAACAATAAGTAAAAAGAGAAGAGGTGTATAAATATGGCAGTACCCAAGGGAAAACAGTCCAAAGCAAGAACAAACAGCAGATTTGCTAATTACAAAGCAACCGCTCCCACACTTGTGGAGTGCCCTCATTGTCATTCACAGAAGCAGGCTCACCGCGTTTGCGCTAATTGCGGCTACTACGACAAGGTTGAGGTAGTTTCCAAGGACGAAAAGAAAGACTAATCAAATTTGCGGACTGCCTCAAAAAGGCAGTCCGTATTTTTTTAATTATTATAGGAGTGATTTATGAAGCATACGGATATTAGTACCCTGTTTTCGGAAAGCGCGTCGTACGTTGAAAAAAGCGTAACGGTCTGCGGCTGGGTAAGAACGTGGAG
>JAIDOO010000164.1 GCA_029063275.1 Clostridia bacterium | reverse complement strand
ACGTTCTGCTGAATACGGAAATAAACGCCGGCTCTGTGTTCGCAACTGTAAATATGGACTTTTACGACACGAACGGGAACGTAATCAACAGCGCGGTTATGAAATTATCGGTCAAGTTTTTAAGCAACAAAACAACCCTCACGCTGGCGACGACGGGCAACGAAAACGCAAGTTTTCTTGAACAGTATTTTGCCGACAACGGCATACGCTTGCGAATAATCGAAATCTTATAAGGAGCGAACAATGTCAACGACGAAAAAAGTATTAACTATCATATTCAGTATTTTAATAATCGGCGTGTTCGCCTTTCTGCTGACTTGGGGCATTATAAACTGGTCGAAAGTCAAGGACGGAATGGCGGGCAACGGACTATACACGCAAGAGGACATACAAAAATCTTACGAGGACGGCTATTCCACCGCCCTCAAAGATAAGGACGAATACGACAAACTAATAAACAGTTACCGCGACACGATAACCACGCAAAACGATTTAATATCGCAGTACACCAGCGAGGCAACCGCGCTAAACAATTCTATCAAAGACTATCAAGCGCAAATTACCACTCTGAACGAGCAACGCACCGCGCTGGAAACACAAATCGAAACGCTGAACACTATCAAGGCAAGCAACGAAACAACCATTACGGAACTGAACGGACAAATTGCCGAACTGTCAACGCAGATACTCACGCTACAAGCGAACAAGGACGAGAACGCAAGGCAAATTGCCGCGCTTACGGAGCAATTAACGAACTTGCAAACGCTGAATACGCAGTTGCAAGAAAACAACGCTCTGAACGCAAAGACGATAAACGGGCTGAACGCGCAAATTGCAAGTCTGAATAATCAAATTGCCGATTTAACGCTACAAACGCAAAACAATTCTTCGGTGGTCAACGCTCTGAACGTGAAAATTGCGGAATTGCAAAAGTCCGTGAGTTATTACGAGCAATACCTTTCAACGCTGGAAAGCGGCGAACAAGTCGTTGCTACGTTCGAGTTTGACGGGAGCGTTTACAACATTCAAGTAGTGAATAAGCATAGCCTTTTGACGGTTGCAACGCCGCCCTCAACGGCTTACGTTATATTCAACGGCTGGACGGTTGACGGCGAGCCTATCGACCTTGCCACTTACCGCATAACGGCGAACACAAAAATAGTTGCCGACGTAACGCATAAATACGAGGTCAATTTTATGGTAGAGGGCGCAAACCATAATTCGCAAATTGTTCTCAAAGATAGCAAAGTAACACCGCCCGCCGCGCCTACGAAAAACGGCTATGTATTCGAGGGCTGGACGATAGACGGCAACACTGTTGTAAATCTCACGACTTATACCGTAACGCAGAACGTAACGTTCACGGCAAAATTCACAAAGCAGTATTCCGTCGTATTCAAGTACGAGGAAAC
>JAIDOO010000163.1 GCA_029063275.1 Clostridia bacterium | reverse complement strand
TTGCGCTTGTGCGGGCGCTTGCTGTTGTACGGGCTGCGGCTGAGGCTGAGTTTGTGCTTGTGCTTGCTGTGCGGCAAGCATTCCCGCCGCAGTAATCGGCATCTGTCCGCCCATCTGCATACGCATCATCCGCTCCTCGCGCTCTTCCGCTCTGCGCTGGCGCTCTTCTTCCTTCTTCTCGGCTTTGCGCTCTTCCGCCTTTTCTTTGCGCTTTTTGCTTGTCGCCGCGATGATTATTATAAGTATTATCAAAAACAGCAACACACCCGCGCCGATTGCAAACCATAACCAATGCTCTTTAACGTATGCGAAAGCCTTTTGTATAAAGCTAGGCTCTTTAGGTGCAGTATCGTATGACGCAGTTCCGCTTATCACTCCCAGCGCACTGTCGTCCAACTCAAAATTCCCATCTTCGTCCGTGAACGTCGCTTTGACGTAATATCTCGTATCGGGCTGTAAATCCGCAAATGCAACCGACTCGGTGCACAGCTCGTCTTTGTAGTATGTATATGTTATATACTTGCTTAAATCACTTACCGTCGCACAGGTGAACGCGGGCATTTTGCCATCTTCCGCCGTCGCCGACACGGTTGCTTTCGCTATCGTCCAAGGAACCTGAATTTCGCCTCCGTTCAATTCCCCGTCCGTCAGAGCGTATCTTACTGCCCGCCTTGTACTTGCAGACGCCCATTCGTAATACTCGGTATCGGTAAGCACAAACCTTGCATTATACGTTCCCGCATTAAGCCCGCTTTCGGCACTCACGAAGTAACAGCCCAAGCCGTCGTACACGAAATCTTCTGCCATTGGTGTTTGCGACTTGCCGCTGTAAACAAGACTTCCGTTATACTCGGGCAACGCGACAACTCGCTTAACGATATTAAACGTCAGCGTTACGCTTTGGCTATCGCCCAAAAACTTGCCGTCCGTAAGTGTTATAACCAACGTGTATTCGCCGATTTCCGTCTGCGTAAGCGCTTCCGCTATATCCGAAATATTTTCGCCGTTTATCGTCAGTTTTACTATGTCCTTTATGCCCTCGAAATTCAATATCTCGAAAGTATTGCCTGCGGGATTGTAATAAAGCGTATCTTCCGCGAACTCGGGCAGGGCGTAATTATTTTCTATAGTCAGTGTCGCCGTCATATCCGCGATTGCTTCATAATTTTCGTAATCGCCTGAAAAATGCGCCGTTACTGTATGCTTGCCGATTTCTGTCATATCCGTTTCGCAGGAATATGTTACCGTAACTCCAGTCGGTAAGCCGGTTACCCAGCCTTCGGTATCATACGCTTCCCCGGTATAAGGCGCAAGCTTATCTTCGAACTTCAAAGCAGAAATATCATACACCGCTTTTGACAC
>JAIDOO010000162.1 GCA_029063275.1 Clostridia bacterium | reverse complement strand
GCGTATTATATCATATGAATTTATTATTTTCAAGAGTTTTCGACAAAAAATAAAAAATTGTGGTCGGGCTTTCACCCGACCACAACATATTGTGTTGTTACATTAATCCGGCTTATTAAATTTCCTCGTAAAAGCCGTCTACGTCCATAAACTCGTCTTTTACGCCGCGTTCATTTCTTCTTGCCGGCTGTTTTTGCGTTGTGTCAACCGTCGTCGTGGTAGTAATCACCGCGTCGGGCGGATACTCGCAATTAACGCTTGTGTTTTCCGCTGTCTGCTGGGGAAGCTCGGCAACGGGCGCGGGCTGAGGCAAAACGCCGTTACTGCGCATTGCGGAAGCTATCACCGCACCGAGGAATTCGGGCGTAAGCTCGTGCTTGCCGTCAACCGACTGCACTGACTTGCTGTCTTTGAGCTGTTCCATTTTCAGCTTCATAATTTCTATTTCGGTTTTCAGCGCGGTAATTTCCTTATCCGACTTCAAAGCCGCGATTTCTTTATCCGCGTTGTCCGCTTTCATTCCCGCAAACTGCGCAAACATCATAGCCATCATTTCGCTTACGTTCATACCGCCCGAAGGCTGTGCCGCTTGCGAAGGCATTTGTACAGGCATCTGCATAGGCATTTGCTGTACGGTCTGCGCCTGCATCTGAGGCTGTTGAACGGGTTGTTGCATTTGCATGGGCTGTTGAGGCTGAGGTTGAGGCGAAGCCTGTTGCATAGCCATCGAAGCCATTCCTGCGCCTGCCATTCCCATTCCCGCAAATCCCGCCTGTGCGCGGATTTTTTCAAGCTCGGCTTCCTGCTTTGCCTTGGCAAGCTCGCGCTCTGCTTCGAGCTTTTCTCTTTGCATCTGGCGCTCTTCCTCTTTACGGGCTTTCGCCTCCGCGCGCTCTTCCTTGGATTTTCTGCGTTTGCACGCAACCGCAATGATTATTATCAACAGTATAAGCACTGCAAGACCTATCGCAAGCCAAGCCCAGATAGGAAGCCCCAACCAGGTTTTTGTTACGAAGTCTCTGACGTTGCCGATAAATGCCGCCGCGCCGCTCTGGGGTACGGTATAAGATACTCTTTCACTCGTCGCGCTGCAACTACCCTCGCCAGTTTTGAATACCACGTTGCCCATATCGGCATCGATGACGTTGAATATCGCTTCG
>JAIDOO010000161.1:1685-2267 GCA_029063275.1 Clostridia bacterium | reverse complement strand
AAAAATTGCAATTTAAGAAAAACTGTGTTACAATTATTTAAACGAAAAAAAGGTCGATTGTACTTATGGATAAGTGGGACAAAAGATTTATGGAAATGACCGAGCAGATTGGCTCGTGGTCAAGCTGTTATCAGGAAAACAGAAAAATAGGCGCCGTTATTGTAAAGAATAAACGCGTTATTGCGACGGGTTACAACGGCGCGCCGCAAGGCATAAAAAGTTGCGTAGACAAAAAAGAGTGTATGCGCAAAAAGCTCAATATCAAAAGCGGCACTATGCACGAGCTGTGTTACGCCGTTCACGCGGAACAGAACGCTATAATCCAGGCGGCGAGAGTGGGATGCAGTGTTGAAGGATGTACCCTATACTGTACGCATCAGCCCTGTGTTATCTGTGCTAAAATAATAATCAATTCCGGCATAACCCGCGTCGTTTATAAGGAGGGCTATCCGGACGAATTTTCTTTAACGCTTTTTGAAGAAGCGGGCGTAAAATTGGAAAAATTCTGCGATTTATAAGGAGTTAATATGCAAAATCCCGTAGTTACTATCGAAATGGCGGACGGCAAAGTAATCAAAGCCG
>JAIDOO010000161.1:0-1675 GCA_029063275.1 Clostridia bacterium | reverse complement strand
CTTTATCCCGATAAAGCGCCAAACACAGTAAACAATTTTATCAGTCTTGTTTCAAGCGGATTTTATGACGGACTTGTTTTTCACCGCGTAATTTCGGGCTTTATGATTCAGGGCGGAGATCCCGCAGGAGTGGGAACCGGCGGTCCCGGTTACAATATAAAAGGCGAATTTGCCTTAAACGGCTTTACCGCTAACGATATCAAGCACGAGCGCGGAGTACTTTCTATGGCGCGCGCTATGTCGCCTAACAGCGCAGGGTCGCAATTTTTTATTATGCATCAAAACGCTTCGCATCTGGACGGGCAATATGCGGCTTTCGGAAAGGTGATTGAGGGAATGGGAACGGTGGACGAAATCGCTTCGACCGCTACCGACTGGAACGATAAACCCAAATCGCCGCAGATTATGCGTAAAGTAACCGTACAGACATTCGGCAAAGAATACCCCCAACCCGTTAAATATTAATTCGGAGAAATACTTATATGGATAACAGCGTCTATCAAAATCCGTTAATCACTCGTTACGCAAGCCGCGCTATGGCTGAAAATTTTTCTGACGAAAAGAGATTTAAGCTTTGGAGAAAGCTTTGGATTGCTCTCGCCGAAGCGGAAATGGAGCTCGGTTTAAATATCACCAAGTCGCAGGTTGACGAGATGAAAAAATACGCCGAGGATATAAACTTCGAGCTTGCCGAAAAATTCGAGCGCGAGGTCCGCCACGACGTTATGGCGCACGTTCACGCATTCGGCGAACAGGCAAAATCCGCTATGCCGATAATTCATTTGGGCGCGACAAGCTGCTTTGTCGATTGCAATTCCGAGCTTATTATCTTAAACGACGCTTTAAATATTATTAAAGCAAAGCTTGTGAACGTAATGGATAAACTGCGTGCGTTTGCTCTCAAATACAAGGATTTGCCTACGCTCGGTTTTACTCATTTACAGCCCGCACAGCTTACTACGGTCGGAAAGCGCGCAACTCTTTGGTTGCAGGATCTGACGATTGATTATAACAATTTAGAGAATTTGCAGGCTTCTTTTAAACTGCGCGGCGTAAAGGGAACTACGGGCACGCAGGCAAGCTTTATGGAGCTGTTCGGCGGCGAAGAAAGTAAGGTAAAAGAACTTGAAAAGCGTGTGGTTAAAAAACTCGGTTATGATAAAGTGTACGGTGTAACGGGACAGACCTATCCGAGAAAATTCGATTACAACGTGCTTTGCGTACTTTCGCAGATAGCGCAGAGCGCTTACAAATTTTCAAACGATATAAGAATTTTGCAGAATATGAAAGAAATCGAAGAGCCCTTTGAAAAATCGCAAATTGGCTCTTCCGCAATGGCGTACAAGCGCAATCCTATGCGCAGTGAGAGGATAGGCTCGCTTGCGAGATTTGTTATTTCGCTTCCGTTAAATAGTGCGATTACAGCTGGAACCCAGTGGTTTGAAAGAACGTTGGACGATTCGGCGAACAGAAGAATAGTAAATGCGCAGGCTTTCCTTGCGCTTGACGGCATTCTCAATATTTATATGAACGTATCGGAAAATCTTGTAGTTTACGATAAGGTTATCGCAAAGCATATTGCCGCAGAGCTTCCTTTTATGGCTACCGAAAATATTATGATGGAATGTGTAAAGGCGGGCGGTAACAGGCAGGAGCTTCCCGAAAAAATCAGAGT
>JAIDOO010000160.1 GCA_029063275.1 Clostridia bacterium | reverse complement strand
CCTAAAAAGACATTTACGCGCGCCCAACTTATGGCGGAGTTCTGGGACTATGACAGCTCGGCAACATCGCGCACGGTGGACGTTTATATCGCAAAGCTGCGCGAAAAGACCTCGGTATGCGACGGCGTTGAAATCGTAACCGTTCACGGCTTGGGCTACAAGGCGGTTTTAAAATGAAAAGAAAAAAGTTTTCCTTTTTGGGCTATTGTCTGTTTTTTACGACGGTCGCGGTTACGGTTATGATTTCCGTGCTTATTTATTCACAGCTAGGGGAGTGCAGTAATTTTGCGGTGGCGGCGGTTATGCTTGCCGTGATTGCCGTGCTGTCCCTTTTGTGCACGCTTGTCGACTTTTTAAGAAGAAGGTTTATAGACAGCCGCATTACCGACGACGTCGTTAATATGACCAATCTTTTAATAAAGGGCAATTACGGCGTGCGGCTTACACCGCGCCATCCTTACAACAAATACGACGAGTACGATATTATAATCGAAAATCTCAATTCGCTCGCAGTCGAGCTCGGCAAAACCGAGATTATGCGGAGCGATTTTATTTCAAACGTATCGCACGAAATCAAAACGCCGCTGTCGGTGATTTGCGGTTACGCCTCGGCGCTGAAAAACGGAAAGCTCAAAGGGGTGGATAAGGAAAAATACCTTGACGCGCTTATAAGGGCAACGGAAAGACTTTCGGATTTGGTGATGAACATTTTAAAGCTGAACAAGCTTGAAAACAAGACGGTTGCAACCGATTTAAGCAAATTCGGTCTTGACGAGCTTTTGCGGGAATGTATACTAGACTTCGAGGAAAAAATCGACGGCAAAAACCTTACTCTCGATTGCGATTTGCAGGATATGGAAATTTACTCCGACAAGACGTTTATTCAGACCATTGTCAGCAACCTTATATCTAACGCGGTAAAATTCACCGACGGCGGCGGAAAAATAAGCGTGGGCTTAAAGGATGAGGGCGGATATGCCGTGATTACCGTCGCGGACACGGGAGAGGGAATTTCGTCAGAGGTGGGCGGTCATATATTTGACAAGTTTTATCAGGGCGATACCTCGCACGCGGCTGAGGGCAACGGTCTCGGACTTGCAATGGTGAAGAGAATAATCGACGTTTTAGGCGGCGAAATTTCCGTTCACAGCGTGCCCGGGGAGGGGAGTGTTTTTACGGTAAAGCTCAAAGGCGCGGCAAATTGAAATTTGTTAAAAGATTAAAAACGGACAACGTTTTCCGCACGACCCTGTTCTTTTTTATAGCGTTTGCAATCAATATCGCCTTTTCGGTATTCAACGGAGTTTACGGAATATTATTTTCTTCCGTGTGGTTTGCAACTTTGTGCGTGTACTACGCGCTGTTGGCTTTTTTGCGCGGCGCGGTGGTTTTGCACATTTTAAAAAACAGAAAAGACGCCGATACCGTAGAGGCAAATTTAAAAATTTACAGGCTGTCCGGCATATTGCTTATGACCTTGACGGTTGCGCTTGCGGGCGCGGTTGTGCTTATTGTAGTTGACGGCAAAACCTTTGAGCACCCGGGGCTTATGATTTACGTCGTTGCTGTATTTACGACGTATAAAATTACCGCCGCTATTGTGAACTTTGTCAAAACGCACAAAAGCGTAAACTTTGCAATAAAAGCTATGCGCAGTATCGGCGTTGCCGACGCGCTTGTTTCAGTGCTTGCATTGCAGGCGGCAATGATTTCGCAATTTTCCGGTAACGGTGAAGATTTAAGCGTTATGAACGCGGTAACGGGCGGCGCCGTCTGCGCTGTTATTACCGCGCTTGGACTTTTTATGATAATTAATTCGACGCTGAAACTAAAACAAGAGGATTGAAAATGAAGAAGTTTGAATATACCTATTCCGCGCCTACTGAAGAGGAGCGGAAAGAAATCGAGGCTTTGCGCAGGGAGTATTCCCCGCGCGAAAGTGCGGGAGCTTTGGAACGGCTTCGCGCACTGGATAAAAAGGTGCGCCTGCCTGCGGATATTACTGCTATTGTGCTCGGCGTAGCCGGTATACTTTTGCTGGGCTTGGGAATGTGTCTTACTATGGACGTGCTCGCAAGAGGAACGGCTTTTTTTGTGTTGGGAGTAGTCGTTGGGATAATCGGAATAGGGCTGACTGTAGCTAATTACTATATCCACAGGGCTATTTTAAACCGCCGCAAAAAGAAGTACGGCGAAGAGGTGTTAAAACTCACCGAACAGCTTTTAAACGGAAACGGCAATTGATTTTGTAATTTACAAAACGTTAACAAAAGATTTACAAAAGTAAGCGCAAAAATTAAAAGAACTTTAATATGCCCTTTGTACAATAGAGTTACAAAATAAATCAAAAGGAGTAACAAAAAAATGGAAAACAAATCAACTATCGAAAAGATACGAAGGGACTACGAGGAAAGGGGCGAGGACAAAGTGGAAGTTTTGCGCAAGCTCGACAAAAAGGTAAAACAGCCCGCCGAAATTACGGCGTTTACGCTGGGCGTAATAGCGGCTTTGATTCTCGGCGTGGGAATGTGCCTTGCAATGGGAGTTCTCGGCGCGGGCGTTAAAGCGCTGTTTGCCGTCGGTATAGTCGTAGGCGTTGTCGGAATTGCGTTGGCTGTGGCAAATTACTTTATCTATAAAGCGATTTTAAAATCGGGCAAAGCAAAGTACGGCGCACAAATTTTACAGCTTTCAGAACAACTTTTAAACGAAAATAATTAATTGATTTTAATTCTGATTTAAGATATAATATT
>JAIDOO010000016.1 GCA_029063275.1 Clostridia bacterium | reverse complement strand
TATATATATTTGGCAAAAACTACCTTATCTAAGTATAATTCATTGCGTGATAAAATTCAAGTCAATTTATAAAGAATATTTTATAAATGTGTTTTTTTATCTTTTATTGCAAAAAGCTAACTAAATCGGCGCATAAAGGATTGCTTGAAAAATAATTGACTATTTCGGTAATTTCTGCTATAATTGCCTAGATTTCAGGAATGAAACGCAAATTCAAATCTCAACAAATTATTCGGAGGAATATTATTTATGGCAAATGTAAAAGTTGCAATCAACGGTTTCGGACGTATCGGACGTCTGGCATTCAGACAGATGTTTGACGCGGAAGGCTACGAAATCGTAGCAATCAACGACCTGACAAGCCCCAAAATGCTTGCTCACTTGTTGAAGTATGATTCTGCTCAGGGCAGATATAAGTATTGCGACTCGGTAGTAGCCGGTGAGGACAGCATTACCGTAAACGGCAAAACTATCAAAATCTATGCAGAAAAAGATGCGGCAAACCTTCCTTGGAAAAAGCACGATGTTGACGTCGTTCTCGAATGCACCGGTTTCTACTGCTCCAAAGAAAAGGCTTCTGCTCATATTGCGGCAGGCGCAAAGAAGTGCGTAATTTCCGCACCTGCAGGCAACGATCTTCCCACCGTAGTATTCAGCGTAAACGAAAAAACCCTGAAAGCAAGCGACACCGTTATTTCTGCCGCAAGCTGTACTACCAACTGCCTTGCACCCATGGCTGACGCATTGAACAAGCTTTGCAAAATCAAGAAAGGTTATATGACAACCATTCACGCATATACCGGCGACCAGATGGTTCTTGACGGACCCCATAGAAAGGGCGATTTGAGAAGAGCAAGGGCTGCGGCTGTTAATATTGTTCCCAATTCAACCGGCGCGGCAAAGGCAATTGGTCTTGTTATTCCCGAGTTGAACGGCGTTCTCGACGGTTGCGCACAGCGCGTTCCCGTTCCCACCGGTTCGCTTACACAGCTTATTGCCGTATGTCAGGGCGAAGTTGACGCAACGGCGGTAAACGACGCAATGAAAGCGGCATCCTCGTCGTCTTACGGTTACACCGAAGAGGAAATCGTATCTTCCGACGTTATCGGTATGACCTACGGCTCGTTGTTTGACGCAACCCAGACCAAGTGCATGCCTCTCGGCGACGGCACAACCCTTGTAAAGGTTGTAAGCTGGTACGATAACGAAAATTCGTACACTTCGCAGATGGTAAGAACTATCAAATACTTCGCTGAATTGAAGTAATTAATAAAAATAATTAAAATCCCTGCGGCATTTTGCCGCAGGGATTTTTTAAAATACTCTTTAAAACTAAAAACGAAAGTTAATGAGATAATAGCAATTAGCGTATTCAAACTATATTTTTTCTTTAAACGTTGAAGCGGAAGAGGACCACGTCTCCGTCTTTGATAACGTAATCCTTTCCTTCCGAGCGGACCTTGCCTTTTTCGCGCGCACCCACTAAGCCGTTACATTCCAAAAGGGTTTGCCAGTCGCATATTTCAGCCCGGATAAATCCTTTTTCAAAATCGCTGTGAATTTTGCCCGCCGCCTGCGGAGCTTTTGTGCCCTTTACAATAGTCCAGGCGCGCGTTTCTTTTTCGCCTGCTGTGAGGTAGGAGATAAGTCCTAATAAATCGTAGCTCTTTTTAATCAGTCTGTTCAAGCCGCTTTCTTTAAGTCCGAGTTCTTCCAAAAACATTGCCGCGTCATCCGCAGACATCTGCGAAATTTCTTCCTCGGTTTTAGCGCAGATAACAAGCACCTCGCTACCTTCTTTGTCGGCATAATTTTTGACCGTGCAAACGAGGGGGATTTCGTCATCGGGTTTGCCCATATCGAATTCCGAGATATTTGCCGCATAGATAACGGGTTTTGCGGTTAAAAGGAAGAGATTGTCAACTATAGGCTGTTCTTCCTTGCCGCACTCAAAAAGTCTTGCGGGTTTTTCTTCGCTTAAAAACTTTTCAAGCCTTTCCAAGAGCGCAAACTCAGCTGCGGCTTCTTTATTTGCCCCGCCGCGCGCCGCCGAACGTATTCTGTCAAGACGCTTTGTTACGGCTTCTATATCGGAAAGTATAAGTTCAAGCGTAATCGTCTGAATGTCTGAAACCGGGTCTATTTTTCCGCTGACGTGGGTTATGTTTTCATCTTCGAAGCAACGAACGACGTGTACTATTGCGTCGCATTCTCGGACGTGCGAAAGAAACTTGTTGCCCAAGCCTTCGCCTTTGGATGCGCCTTTTACAAGTCCCGCTATATCTACAAATTCAACGATGGCGGGAGTAACCTTTTTGCTGTCGTACAAAGCCGCCAGCTTGTCTAAACGCTCGTCGGGAACGGTTACAACACCTACATTGGGTTCTATCGTGCAAAAGGGATAATTTGCCGCTTCCGCGCCTGCGTGGGTTATAGCATTGAAAAGTGTAGACTTTCCTACGTTGGGAAGTCCTACGACGCCTAATTTCATAATTTTCTTCCTCAAAAATTTGTTATTTAAATTATAATATAAACGTTGAAAATAATCAAAACAAAATAGGCGGTAAAGTTGCTAAAATTTTGCGTATGTGATAAAATTGTTAAGTATCTGAGGAAATTGATATGGATTATAAAAAATATATTGCGGAACGAATTAATGTTGATGGACTTAGCTGTGAAGAGATTTACGGCTTGATAGTTACTCCGCCCAATTCTGAAATGGGTGATTTTGCACTGCCTTGTTTTAAGCTTTCAAAGGTTTTAAGAAAGAGCCCCGCTATTATTGCGGAAGAGCTTAAAGACGCTTACAAAACCGACGGGGTTATCAGCGGCGTGTCCGCTATAAACGGCTATCTTAATTTCAGCGTAAATAAAGCGGGATTGGCAAGTAGCGTTTTAAGCGAAATTTTAACAAGCGGTGAAAATTACGGAAAATCGCAAGAGGGAAAGGATAAAACGGTTTGTATAGACTACTCGTCGGTAAATATCGCAAAGCCCTTTCATATCGGGCATTTATCAACCACTGTTATCGGCGGCGCGCTTTATAAATTGTATCAATATCTCGGCTATAACGTGGTTGGGATTAACCACCTCGGTGATTACGGTACGCAGTTCGGAAAACTGATTTGTGCCTATAAGCGTTGGGGTAATAAAGAGGAAGTTGAAAAGGGCGGAATACACGCCATAAACGATTTGTACGTTCGTTTCAATAACGAGGCGGACGAGCAGATGGAGAGCGAAGCCAGGGAATATTTCAGACTTATTGAAAGCGGAGATAAAGAAGCTAACGAAATTTTCGAGTGGTTTAAATCGCTTACCTTAAAATACGTCCAAAAAATCTACGACAAGCTTGGCGTTAACTTCGACAGCTATGCCGGCGAGCGTTTTTATACCGACAAAATGCAACCGGTAATAGACGAACTGCGCGAAAAGCGTTTACTTAAAGAAAGTGAGGGGGCACAGATAGTCGATTTGGAAGAGTACGGTATGCCGCCCTGCCTGATTCTTCGCTCGGACGGTGCTTCGCTCTATGCGACGCGCGACCTCGCCGCCGCGATTTACCGCAAAAATACTTATGATTTTTATAAGTGTCTGTACGTTGTTGCCTATCAGCAGAACTTGCATTTCAAACAGTTTTTTAAAGTGCTTGAACTTATGGGGAAGCCCTGGGCGAAGGATATGGTTCACGTTGCTTACGGAATGGTGTCGCTTGAGGACGGCGCAATGTCTACCAGAAAGGGCAAAGTGGTCTGGCTTGAGGACGTTATAAATAAATGTATTGAAAAGGCTTATACGGTGGTTTCCGAAAAAAATCCCGACCTTGAAAACAAGAACGAGATTGCTGAAAAAGTCGGCATAGGCGCGGTTATTTTCGGTGCGCTTTACAACAATAAAATTAAAGATATAGTCTTTTCATACGACAGGGTTTTATCTTTTGAGGGCGAAACGAGCGTATACGTCCAATACACGTGTGCAAGGGCAAATTCAGTGCTTTCAAAAAGCGGTAATAAAGAGGCGCTTCCCGAGAATTATCAGCCAAACGCGCAGGAATTCGAGGTTGTAAAGGAGCTTGCCTCTTTCCCCGAAGTATTGAAAGAAGCCGCTGAAAAGTACGAGCCGTGTTATATTGCACGCTTTGCCGTAGACCTCGCACAGAAGTTCAATAAATTTTATATCGATTGCAAAATTCTTACGGCAGAGGGCGATGCCAAGGATTTCAGGCTTGCTTTGACTCGTGCAACTTTATCAACCCTTAAAAGCGCATTGGCGATACTGGGAATAGGCGTTCCGGATAAAATGTAATATGGCAAAGGGTATTATTTTTGATTTGGACGGCACGCTTTTGAATACTATCGGCGATATTCATAAGGTTCTGAACGAGTGTCTGACTGCGTTCGGGCTTGAAAATATCAGTGTTGAAAAATGCACGCGTCTGGTTGGACATGGTGCAAAGAGATTGGTTCAAGACGCGGTCGACGGTGAAATTTGGGAAGAGGTTTACAAGCTTTACGCCAAAAAATTCAGCGAATGTGAAAATGAATCGACAACTTTATACGAAGGTGAAGAGGACGTGTTGAGCGAACTGCAAAATCGCGGAGTTAAATTTGCGGTTGTTACAAATAAGCCTCAGCGTGCGACTGAAAACGTCTGCCGTAAATTATTGTCAAACTATCATTTTTGCGCTCTGTTCGGTCAAAGCGGCGAGTATCCTTTAAAGCCCGACCCTACTGCAACGTTGAAGGCTACTGAAATTATGGGACTGCAAAAACAGGACTGCATATTCATCGGGGACGGCGAGACTGATGTGCTGACGGCAAAAAATGCGGGATTGGATTGTGTTTCCGTGCTTTGGGGATACAGAACGAAAACGCAACTGCAAACGGCGGGAGCTTTGTCGTTTGCAAATACGTTTCCAGATATTCTTAAATTTGTATAAAAGTTTTTGAATTCTAATACTAAAATTTGCAAAATTTCTGTTGATATTTCAGCTTTGGTATGCTATAATCTCTACACAAACGTATTTAAAATTTTCGGAGGAATTTATTATGAAGAAATGTGCAGTTTGCGGCGAAATCGTAGCGGATGACGTGCAGGTATGCCCCGTATGCGGAGCAAAGAAATTCAATGAAGTTTCTGCGGATAGCAAGTATGCTTGCGAGCATGTAGTAGGCGACGGCAAGGTTGAGGATAAAGAAGTTCTTGAGGGACTTCGTGCACACTTTGCAGGCGAATGTACCGAAGTCGGTATGTATCTGGCTATGGCAAGAGTTGCCGAGCGCGAGGGCTATCCCGAAATTGCAGAAGCGTACAAGCGTTACGCTTACGAAGAGGCTGAACACGCGGCTAAATTTGCGGAGCTTTTAGGCGAGGTTGTAACGCCTTCCACCAAGAAAAATCTTGAACTTCGCGCGGCGGCGGAAGCAGGCGCTTGCGAGGGCAAGCTTGCTATTGCAAAACGCGCTAAGCAGTTGGGTTACGACGCAATTCATGACACCGTTCACGAAATGGCTAAAGACGAGGCAAGACACGGCGCAGGATTTGCCGGTATGCTGAAAAGATATTTCGGAAAATAATAATTAAATAAATTTTAAGGCACGGTCGCAAAT
>JAIDOO010000159.1 GCA_029063275.1 Clostridia bacterium | reverse complement strand
ACGAAATTGTCCAGCTCGTCCGCTTCTAACTTTTTAAATGACAGTAAAGCAAGCGAATAAACGTAACTGACTACAAATTTTTGCTTATCTTCGTCAAGCTCTTTGATTTTTCCGATTATCGGACTGTTTTTGTTTACGATAAGTGTATGCGCCAAAACGCCGTCGCTCATTCCGTAAAACTGACCCATTTCACTATAACGGCGCATATATTCGTCGGTTATTATTACGGCGGGCACCTGTGCATTTTTCAGCTTTTCGAATTTTACGGTAAGCTTGTCGTTGTTAAGGCTGTTCTTGAAAATATCGGCAAGAACCGTATCCTCTTCCCCGCCGTCCTCTTTCAGAGCACCGTCAAGCCCCGCGTCAATACGCATAAATTTTATCTTATCGGGTGAATTGTACTCTAAAAAGCTCAAAAAGTGGGTATCGATAAAGCTGTCGCAGATAATCGCGTTAAGCCCTTCGTCCTTAAACATTTTGACGTATTGAGCCTGCTGTAATTTGTCGGAAACGTAATAAACCGTCTTGGGTTCCTTATTTTCCTTATTTGCCTTATTCTCCTTTTCGTTATCCTGCTTTTCTTCGATTTTTACGCCCAATTCTTCAAAGTTTAAGAACTTGTCGTTTATATCTTTATAAATAATTATATCCTTAACTTTGTCGTAAAAATCCTTTTGCTTGATACAGCCGAACTTAATAAAGTTTGCTGTATCTTCCCAACAGCTTTCATATTTTTCCCTGTCTGATTTGAAAAGCGAAGTCAGTTTGTCGGCAACTTTCTTTGTAATGTGGTTGCTGATTTTCTGAACCTGCTTATCGTTCTGCAAGAAGCTACGCGATACGTTCAGCGGAATATCGGGGCAATCTATAACGCCGTTTAAAAGCATTAAAAATTCAGGGATTACCTCTTTAATGTTGTCGGCGATAAATACCTGATTGCAGTACAACTTTACCTTTCCGCGCTCTAACTCAACCTTATTGGTTACTTTGGGGAAATACAGTATACCTTTCAGCTTGAAAGGATAATCCATATTTAAATGGACCCAAAAAATGGGTTCGTTATAGTCCATAAAGGTGTCGCGGTAGAAATTTTTATACTCTTCGTCCGTGCAGTCCTTAGGATTTTTTGCGTAAAGCGGAAAGGTTGAATTTAAAGGCTGGTCCTTACCGTCCCCCTTGAACGATACGTAAACGTTAAAAGGCATAAACGCGCAGTATTTTTTAACGAGATTTTTAATATTGCTCTCGTCCAAAAATTCCTTTTCGCTTGCATTGATATGCATAACGATTTTTGTTCCGCGTTCGGTTTTATCGCACTCCTCTATACTGTAAGTTGCGTTTCCGTCGGATGACCAATGTACGGCGGAATTGTTTTTATACGACTTCGTAAAAATTTCAACGTAGTCCGAAACCATATATGCGGAATAAAAGCCCAATCCGAAATGTCCGATAATTCCGTCGCCGTTGGCTTTTTCGTATTTAGAAAGGAAGTCCGAAGCTCCTGAAAATGCAATCTGGGTGATATAAGTTTCGACCTCTTCTTCAGTCATACCAATACCGTTATCCTCAACGGTCAGGGTTTTTGCCTTTTTATCAACCGAAATTTTTACGCAGTATTCTTTATCGTCGCCCTGAGCTTCGCCCATATCGACAAGCTTTTTAAATTTTGTAATGGCGTCAATGCCGTTTGCAACTATCTCTCTTAAAAAAATGTCCTTATCCGAATAGAGCCACTTTTTAATAATTGGCATCATCTTTTCGCTTGATATTTTGATATTGCCTTCTCTTTTCATTTCTTCCTCCGATTATTTTTCAATTACATTATTATATATAAACAGTGTAAAAAGCAGTTAAACTTTACCGCATAAAAAAACTCCGCCGAATATAGCGGAGTTTTCAAAAAAACGTTTTTATTTGTTCTTTTTTGCGTTTGCAATCAAATCGCCGAGCGACGTGCCTACCGATATGCTTCCTTCGCTCCAATTTGAAAGCTCGTCATCGTTGTGTCTTCTAGGCGCACGGGGCTTTCTGCTGCCGCCTTCTTCATCGTCAGACTCGTTGAACGATTTGTGCTAGGGCTTTCTTTCGGGTTCGGGCAAAATTGCCTTTATTGAAAGATTCATCTTTCTTGCGTCGGTGTCAAGCGCAATAATTTTTGCGTCAACTTCGTCGCCGACGTTCAAAACGGTTGCGGGAGTCTCGATTCTTTCGTAGCTTATCTGCGAAACGTGTACAAGACCGTCAATACCTTTTTCTACTTCAACGAATGCGCCGAAAGGAACTATTCTTACAAC
>JAIDOO010000158.1 GCA_029063275.1 Clostridia bacterium | reverse complement strand
CAAAAGGTTTGGTAAAATAAGGCTATGAAACATAAGAAACTTTTTATTTCGCTTACGGCAGTAATCTCATTTTTTGTCGCGCTGTCTATTTTTCTCGGCGTATGGTTCCTGGCAGACACATATGAAAGCTTTGCAAAAAGCTTTTCAAAAGAGTTTGCCATACCCGGTCTTGACGAAGGCGCCGTGCCCCAGGGTATGGGCAACTGCGAATTTGCGTACGACCTGAAAGATGAGGACGGCGTAATCATTTCGAAGAAACAGCAGTACTTTTTCATATCTGCGTATATGGTTGACAAATCGCCTTCGAGAATATACGTTACGGGCGCGGTAACGGGCTACGTCGGCTACGTTACCATGAAGAACCTTGACGGCACCGACTATACCGGACACTGCGGCGGAATTGCGGCAAACGGCAACGGCTCCACCGTCTGGGTAACGGGCGAAAACACCGTTTACGTTGCAAAGTCGTCTTTATACGAGGGCAACGAATACGCATATACCGTACAGGAAATATTGGACAAAGCGCTTGGAAAAGTTACCGACGGCGATGGCAATACCGACCGCGCGATACACTTCACCTCCGCCTTTGACGCAAATTGCAGTGCGAGTTTCTGCTATTATTACGACGATCCCAATTCGGGCTCGCTTTCGGCAGACAAGCTGTACGTCGGCGAATTTTACCGCAAGGGCAATTACAAAACGGACGAATCCCACCACTTAACCACGCCGAAGGGATATAAAAACCACGCGTTTATGTACGAATATCAGGTTTCCTCCGACTCAACGGCTGAGTACGGACTTTCCACCCTGAATTCAACGAATTACGCAACGGTGGACAACGACGTTCCCAGAATTTACAAAATATATTCCATTCCCGAGCTTGTGCAGGGCGTGGCGGTTGCGGGAAGCAATATCGTTCTTTCACAGAGCTACGGACTTGCAAACTCGGAAATCACCCTTTACGACAATACCAAAGTTAACGCGTCTGCGGTAAACTACGTCGATAAATGCAAGCCGTTTGCATACAACGGGGTTTACGAAACCAACGGCGGTGTGCAGACTCAGTACTACGATAACTCCACCTCTTTGAAGCTTTACTACGTAGATAAAAACGATAATGAAATGCTGAAAACAAACTACTCGATTCCCTCTATGTCCGAAGGGCTTTGCTCGGTTGCAACGACTTCGAACACAAGGGTCTACGTTCTGTTTGAATCCTCAGGCAAAAAATACAGACTGTTCGTCCGCGAACGCCTTTCCGACGTCTACTCCGTAAGAATCAAAAACTAAGCAATAAAAAAACAGACCGCGTCAAGCGGTCTGTTTTTTTATTTAAGTTTGATTGGAACGCAACTTAATTTACAGATAACGCAATTAAGATACGCCGCCAAGCCTAAGGCTTGTTATTTACAGAATGCAAGGCAGGCTTTGTAAAGCGAGTAAATATCCGCCTTTGAAATAAGTTCGTAAGGAGCGTGCATGGAAAGCACGGGAACACCGACGTCAACTGTATCGATACCGAGGTTTGCAATAAACATTGCAACCGTACCGCCGCCGCCTATATCGATTGCGCCGAGCTCGCCGGTCTGCCAGTAAACGCCGTCCTTGTCGAATATATCTCGTATATAGCCCATATACTCCGCGTCCGCGTCGTTTGACGACGACTTACCGCGCGCGCCCGTATATTTGGACACAGCCGCGCCGCAGTTTATAAAGGTTGTGTTGCGCTTTTCATACGACGAAGCGTACGCAGGGTCATATCCGGCGGTAACGTCAGCCGAAATGCACTTAGAATTGTATCTTACTTCGATGGGATTAACGCCGAAGGAATTTGCAATGGTATCGATAACGTCGCAGATGACTTTTGACTGCATACCGGTGGTGCCGTTGCTTCCCACCTCTTCCTTGTCGGCGAATACCGCGATAACGGTCCTGTCGGACTTAGTGTCGAAAATAGCTTTCATTTCGGGGTAAGCGCAGACCTTGTCGTCGTGTCCGTAAGCGGCGATTAACGCCTTGTCGAAGCCGACGTCGCGCGCCTTGCCTGCTGGAACGAAGCAAAGCTCGGAACACTGGAAGTCCACTTCGGTTATGCCGTACTTTTTATTGAGCAGCGTCAAAACCGCTGTCTTTACGCTCTCTTTATCGTCCTCGTCGCCGACCGCAGGAAGTCCGCCGATAATCGCGTTGAGGCTTTCACCTTCTATCGCCTTGTTCATAGGCTTTGTGCTCTGCTCTGCCGCAAGGTGGGGCAAAAGGTCGGTGATATAGAAAACGGGATCATCCTCTTCCTCGCCTACGCAGACCTCTTTTTTAACGCCGCCGGGGAGCATAACCACGCCGTGAAGCGCGAGGGGCATTGCCGTCCACTGGTACTTTTTAATTCCGCCGTAATAGTGGGTTTTGAGGTAGCACAGTCCCGCCTCTTCGAATACGGGATTGGGTTTCAAATCCAGTCTGGGCGAGTCGACGTGAGCGACCATAATTCTCACTCCGTCCTTTGCCACGTCCTTTTTACCCACTTTAATGAGGAAAATATTTTTACCTCTGTTTACAAAATATCTCTTGTCGCCCGCTTTCAGTTTTTCGGAAAAGCTGAAAGGCTTAAAGCCGTTTTCTTCTGCAAGAATTTTAGCCTGTTCGGACGCGTCGCGCTCGGTTTTTGAATTATCCAAAAACTTTTTATAGCCTTCGGAAAAGGCGTAAATTTTTTCAAGCTCGTTTCCGTCGGCCTCTTTATATACGTTTTTACGGTTGTATTTCAAATCCATAATTTCTCCTTTTTTATTTTGTATTTTTTATGACTTTTAAAGTATAGCACACCTTTTTGATATTTTCAATCTAATTTAATTTTTTTTCAAGAAATATTTAAAAATAAAAGATTAACTATTTAC
>JAIDOO010000157.1 GCA_029063275.1 Clostridia bacterium | reverse complement strand
GATTACAAGCGCGGCAAAGGGAACAATTGCGCCGATAAAAAGGTTTTGCGCGCGCTTTTTTTCCGCCGCGAAAAACTCCCTGCGCTCGGTCTTTTTTTCTTCGTTCTGCGCGCATAAACCGTCGGTCGCGGACTTTACTTCCGCTATTTTATCCTTTAAGCCCTTACCGCATTTTTTTAAATCGGCTTTTTGTTCGTCCGAGGCGTAAGTCTTTACGCCGTCCGCCGCTTTTTTTGCGTATTCGAGCGCGGTGTAGTCGTGGAAGTTTCGGGTATAGGCTTTGAGCATAAGGCAGTAAACCTCGCCGTTTTTCAAAAACTCTTCCGCGCGTGAAAGGTCGTACTGCGCGCCTTCCATATCGCCCGAGGCGAGCTTTTGCTTAGCCTCGGCTAAAAGCTGTTCGGCTTTTTTCGCGCGCGCGGCTTCCTCTTCGCGCTTAATGCGCTCGCGCTCGGCGTATTGCTCGGGGGTCAGAACAGCCGCTTCCTCGTCATCCTCCTCGGCGTAAGGCACCTCGAAAACGGGGATTTCAACCTCGTCCTCTTCGCCGCCCTCGTCGATTACCAGCTCTTCCTCGCCGTCGGCGTTTTTTCGTATTTTGTACTTCCTGTCCTTGTCGTCGTCGATTAAGCGTTCTTCTGCCATAAATCTCCTTTTCACGGAAATTTTTTGCCGCGCAAAATATTGTCCGTGAGATTGCCGTCGTCGTGAATTTTTCAGACTAAGCGTTAATAATTTAAATTTTTTGGTGTTGGAAGTATTGTGTTTACCTGTATAGCCCTGAATTTGCCGCGGTAACGGCTTTTTGCGTAGGCGCAAAATTCGGGATTTTCGAATATTGCGTAAACGCCGCTTCCCGAGCCTGTCATATTAACGGCTAAGGGGTCGAATTCTTTAAGCTCGTCTATCGCGGTCTGCACGTCTTTGCAAAGGATAGACGCCGGCGCGGTTAAATCGTTGCACACGCACCCTGCAAGCGCGGATTTATCGCCGTTTGCAACCGCCTGTTCCGCACCGTTGCAATCATTTGAAAAGGGCGCGTTAAATCTTTTATAGCACTCCGCTGTGCTGACAGTGCCGTTCGGCGCAAGCAGTAAAATATCCAGCCTGAGATTGCTTTCAATCCGCTTCACTATATCGCCCCTGCCGAAAAGCCTTGCATAGCCTCCGCCAAGCATATACCTGGTATCGCTCCCCACGCCGTCGGCAAGAAGCTTGAGCTTAACCGTATCGTTTATTTTGTAGAGCCGTGCAAGCCCGTTTAAAACGCCTGCCGAATCGGCTGACGAACCGCCAAGCCCCAGACCCATGGGAATATTTTTGTAAACGGTTATATCCGCGCCGCAAGTTCCGAACTCGTTTATAAAGTTTTCCGCCGCGCGGACCGCGTTGTTATTTTCAAAGGGAATACTCTCGCTTCCGCATCCGTGCATTGTAACAGAAACCAGCTTGTCCCTGCGGCTTTTAAGCACAATCAAATCATACAAATCCACGGAAGCCACTACGCTGTCAAGAGTATGATAGCCCTTTTCTTCGCCCGTGATTTTTAAGGTAAGATTAATTTTTGCGTAAGACTTGCACCGCACTGTTCCCATAAATGGATTATAACATAATTCGTTGCGCTTTACAATTAAAACGCGCCGCCCTTTTTTAAAGGGCGGCGCATTTTTTAAATATACGCCTGAACGCTTTTACCGTTATGCGTTTTTGGGTCTGTAAACGAGAATTCTTTCTTTACCCGAAAGCGGGAAAGTAAGCTGGGGATTTGTGGCTTCGATTTCTTCGGGACTCTGCAAAAGCCTTTTCGCGGTATCCCACAAGGTGTCGCCTGCGGCGGGTATGTAAACGCTGATAGCGCTGTCCGACCGCGTACGCTCAGCCCCTTCGGTCATTTCGGTAACGTATCTTACGCTTACCTCTTCGCAGTCCGCCGCCGCGATTTTAAGCACGGCTTCCGCCTCGCACTCGCCCTCCGAGCGCTGGCGGATATTGAGTCCGCACACCGCCGCAGTCAGATCGCCCTGATTGCTGTTAAGCCCGTTGAGGCTTACAGTAAAGGGCATATTGACCTCCGTCGAACGGATTTCGCCGTTCTGCAAGTACAAAAGAGTTGCCGAAACACTTCCCTCTATGCCGTTTTCGCTACGGGCGAATTCCACTTTGGGAAGCGCCGCCGCAAGGAATGTACAGGTGTAATCGAGCTTAGCCTTGGTCGCGCAAAGTCCGCTTACCCTCTCGGAATAAACCTTTACATCCGTGCAGGGGGTTGCAACCTCTTCCGCAAAGGTAAGTGCTATCTCGCTGTCTGCGGAGAAGCCGTCCGCAATTACGGGGGTTTCCTCTTCCTCGAAGAAAAGTCCGGCAAACGCAAGATTTGCAACCAGTTCGATATCGCACTTGCCGCTGCCCTCGGCAACGCGTGCGTTTACGCTTAAATCTCTTATCTCGGCGCGGCAGGTTGCCTTTCTTGCAAGAAGGGCGTCATCGCAGGCGATTTCCGCTTTGAAGGGAATTACCCTGTCAAGGCTTACGGGCGATTGGTCGCGCACTGCGAGAAGGGAAAGATAAATTTCGCCGCTGACCTCAACCGTACCTGCACGGCAGCCGCAGTCGAGAACAAGCACCTCAGCCGAAGGAATAAGAACGTCCTCCGCGTTGCAGTCAAAGTCGTCCTCCACCTCGCTTTCGCCCGAGAAAGTTACCGCAGTGAAAAGCCGCGCGTTTTCGCGTCTGACGATTGCGCCCTCAGCGGAAGTGAGTACGGTACGCTCGGACGAGGCGAAAATGGAAATTTCCGCGCCGACGACAACCGCCACCATATATGAAGAGCCGTCGCGCTTAATCTGGGCGCGTTCGCACGACAGCGAGCAAATTGCGCTGTTTGCGGGCACGAGATTATCGTCGTCTGCATAATGGGTGAACTCCGCGCCCTTTTGAATACGGCAAAGCTTGCCGTTTTCGTCAACGTAGACGAGAGTACATACAAGCCGTCCGCCGTAATTGACCCTGCCGGACGATACTTCGCAATTCGATAGCGAAACCTGCGGATAGACGGCGGCAGCCTCGCCTATTTCCTGACCGGAAAAGCGTATTTCAACAATGGACTGCGATTTTATTACGGCAACGCGCCGTGTGAAAGTTCCGTTTGAACTCTGCGTAGATAAAGACATAAAAACCTCCCTCGGCACCGCCGATTTTGTATACAAGGTATAATATGCCTGAAAGCAAGCGGATATTCTTATTAATTTTAAATAGGCTATTTTGCCTCGCGTTCCTCTATTTTTACCCTGCCGCAAAGGATTTCGGAGTAAGAATAAGCGGTTTTACCCAAAAAGTTTTTATCGTCGGGACTTACGGTAAAAAGAGAGGGATAAATTCCGCTTAAAACCGCTGGAAAGGTTACAAATTTGTTTCTGCCTAAGTTCAATTTTACGGTAACGGGCTTTAAATGCAGACCGTTCACCATTTCTTTGATTGCTTTAATTGTGGTATTTACTTTAATCATACATATATTTTTACCAGAATTAACCAAAAATATTCGGCGCGAGCTCAAAGCTCGCGCCGTTAAATTTTAAGTTTATCAGGCGTATCGGTCAGTAAAGATACCCGATTACACGGAACGTTTATTTAAAAATCGTCGTCGTCCTCTTCGTCATCAAAGTCGTCATCGTCGAACTCGTCGTCCTCGAGGTCGGAAAGCGAATCGACGTCCTCGTCGAAAAAGTCGTCCGAAGACTGCTCTTCTTCCTCTTCTTCGAGCTCGGCGTCAAGCTCCTCCTGCAAGGTTTCGTCGTCAATGGTCAAATCGCCGTCGCTGTCCTCGTCGAGGTAATTTTTCCACTCCTCGTCCTTTTCGATGTCAACCTCTTCCTCAGCCTCATACTCGCTCTCTTTTTTGCAGGCTTCGCACATCTTTTCGCCGTAGCGCATAGAATTTACGCCGCAAACGGGGCAGATTTCGGTCTGTTCGCCGCCTTCGATTTCTTCATAAACCTCTTCGTCCAAATCGGCAAACTGCAATTTTTTGCCTTTAAGCTCCGCAAGACAGACGTCGCAGTATTCCTGTTTTTCGCCGTCGATATAATTCAATTCACATCTGGGGCATTTAATGTATCTTACCATAGTGTTCTCCGTATTGTCCGTTTATACAGCGTATGCGCAACAGGGCAATATATGCTAAAAAATAATCCGCTTGATTTTTCGGTAACATTATATTAATAAATGTTATGTTTGTAAACTGTTTTTACAAATAATTTTACGCTGATTTTGATTTTTTTTAAATTTTTTACGGATTTATGCGAACCG
>JAIDOO010000156.1 GCA_029063275.1 Clostridia bacterium | reverse complement strand
TAATATGTCTTGACGTTGGGAACACGAATATAAAATATGCCGTATATGACGGTAATGAGCTTGTAATGAGCTTCCGTGTTGCCACCGAGCACAAAAAAACTTCCGACGAATATGGCGGACAGCTTTTAAGTATTCTTAAAAATAAGAAAATCCATGCGGAAGATATTACCGGAGGAATTATTTCTTCGGTAGTGCCGCCGCTTGATTATACACTTGAAAATATGTGCAGGACCTACCTTAAAATCACGCCGCTAATGCTTGCGCCCGGATTGAAAACGGGAATGAATTTAAGGGTCGACAATGCGAAAGAGGTAGGCGCGGACAGGGTAGTAAATAACGTTGCCGCCGTCAGAAAGTACGGTTATCCGCTTATAGTCGTTGACTTCGGCACGGCAACTACGTTCAACGTAATAGACTGCAAGGGCGAGTTTATCGGCGGGGTAATTGCGCCAGGTATAAAGGGCTCGCTTGACAGCCTTGTAAACGGAACGGCAAAATTGCCGAGAGTGGAAATAGAGCGCCCTGCAAAAGTAATCGGCAAAAATACCGTAACTAATATGCAATCGGGTATAGTTTATGGTTTTTCGGGACTTGTCGCCTATATTGTCAGAAAAATAAAGCATGAGCTTAAAGACGACAGTGTAAAAACGGTTGCTACGGGTGGTTTTTCGGAGGTTATTGCTAACGAAATTTCCTGTATTGACTACGTTGACAAGTTTTTGACGCTTGAGGGACTTAAATATCTGTACGATTTAAACAATGCGGAGGCATAAAATGAAAAAGGTCGGGGTAGCAATACTCGGATTGGGTGTTGTCGGTGGCGGAACGTATAAGACGCTGACTGAACACAGAGAATTTTATAAGCAAATCCACGGTATCGATATCGCGGTTGAAAGCGTGCTTGAAAGGAATGTAGAGCGCGCGCTTTCTCTTGGCATTGAAAAATCAAAAATTACGCAATCGATTGATGACGTTTGTGCCAATTCCGAAGTTAATATAGTGGTAGAGGTTTTAGGCGGTATCGAACCCGCTAAAACGTTTGTACTGGCCGCACTCAATTCGGGCAAGTCGGTAGTAACCTCTAATAAGGAGCTTTATTGCAAATACGGGCACGAGCTTGAAAAAGCCGCAAAGCTTAACGGTTGCGGTCTGTATTACGAGGCTACTTGCGTCGGCGGCGTGCCGATTATAAGAACGTTGTTGGATAATTTACAAGGCAACAAGATCAATTCTTTAATGGGTATCATAAACGGTACAACCAATTATATCCTGACAAAAATGACCGATTGCGGAGTTTCTTATAACGAAGCCTTAAAAGAAGCGCAGTCGCTCGGATATGCGGAAGCCAATCCTACGGCGGACGTGGAAGGCTTTGATGCAGTGTATAAGCTTTCGATTTTATCGAGTATATCTTTTCATACCAAAGTGCCTTATACAAAAATTCACCGTGAAGGCATAACAAAAATAGACGCCGTTGACTTACAGTACGGTAAACGGCTTGGTTACGTTCTTAAACTGCTTGCCATAGGCAAAAACACCGCCGACGGCATCGAGGTCAGGGTTCATCCTGCTTTTATTAAGTCGGCTCATCCTCTGGCGGGGGTTAACGACAGCTACAATGCCGTATATATATCGGGAGACTGTGTTGAGAATGTAATGCTTTACGGCAGAGGTGCAGGTGCGCTTCCTACGGCGAGCGCGATTGTCGGTGATGTAATCTATTGCGCAACCCACAATAATTTTAACTATTCAACCTTTGAAAATACTGAAAATGCCGACCCTGCAACTAAATTTGTAACTGACTTTAAGAGTGCTTATTATATCCGTTTGAAAGCGCAGGACAAAGCGGGCGTCTTGTCAAAAGTAACTTCAGTTTTGAGTAAGCATAATATAAGCGTAGCGCAGGTTATTCAGGAAAACGGCAGATCGGACGGTGCGGTACCGATTATTCTCGTTACGCACGAAACCTATGAAAATAACGTACAGAATGCTGTTGCGGAAATTAATTCCGACGGCGGGTTTGCTTCGGTTTCCGCAGTAATCAGGGTTTGCTGATGAATTGTCTGATTGTTGTAAACGCCTATATCAGAAACCCGTCGCAGAAAAAGCAGGCGGAGCGGATAGCGCAGGAATTAAAGATTTTGGGCGCTGAGTGCGAAGTTCTTGAAAATATAAATCTGGCGCAAATTATCAGCGGAAAAACAACGGCGAAAAAATACGATTGCTGTGTGTTTTTGGATAAGGACAGAGCGGCGGCAAGACTTTTGGAAAAGTGCGGGGTAAGGCTTTTTAACAGTGCACAGGCGATTGAAACTTGCGACGATAAAATGATTACCCATATCGCGCTTGCAAACAGCGGGGTGCCGATGCCGGACTGTATTTACGCACCGCTTTGTTATTATCCCGATGCCGGAATTTCAGAAAGATTTTTGGATGGAGTGGCGGGGCTTGGTTTTCCGCTTATAGCTAAACTTTGTTACGGCTCGCTCGGTATCGGGGTATTCAAAATTGAAAACAGGTCGGCTCTTCGTGCCTTTGAAGAGCAGAATAAGCTTTGCGCACATTTTTACCAGAAATTTATCGGTCGCGGCGGCGAAGATATTAGAGTAATAGTAATCGGCGGCAAATACGTTTGCTCGATGAAAAGACGAAATGAACACGATTTCCGCTCAAACGTTGAACAGGGCGGAGTCGGAGAGAAGTTTACGGCGGATAGTAAGCTTATTGAGCTTAGTGAGAAAGTTGCTTCGATTTTAAATCTCGATTACTGCGGAATTGACATTTTGACGGATGCCGACGGTAAGCGTTATGTTTGCGAGGTTAATTCAAACGCATTTTTTGCCGAAGCCGAACGGGTTTGCAATGTGAATATTGCAAAAAAATACGCCGAGTTTATTATTG
>JAIDOO010000155.1 GCA_029063275.1 Clostridia bacterium | reverse complement strand
TGCTCGGTACGGCAAAGACCGATACCCTGCGCGCCGAACGCCGCCGCCTGTTTAGCGTCTGCGGGGGTGTCCGCGTTGGTTCTTACGCCGAGAGCCTTATACTTGTCTGCAAGCTCCATAATTCTGCCGAAGTAGCCCGAGTTGGGGTCTGCGGGTACGGTGGGAATAAGACAGTCGTAAATGTTGCCCGTCGAGCCGTCCAGAGAAATGCCGTCGCCCTCTTTGAACACCTTGCCCGCAAGGGTGAACTTTTTGTTTTCTTCGTCCATTTTAATATCGCCGCAACCCGAAACGCAACAGGTGCCCATACCGCGCGCAACAACAGCCGCGTGCGAGGTCTGTCCGCCGCGAACCGTCAGAATACCCTGTGCGTACTTCATACCCTCGATGTCCTCGGGTGAAGTTTCAAGACGGACGAGAACGACCTTTTTACCCTTTTTACCTTCGATAACCGCGTCCTCGGCTGTGAACACGATAGAGCCTGCCGCCGCGCCGGGGGAAGCCGCTATACCCTTGCCGACAACGTTGTTTTTATCGGCTTCTTTAAGAGCCTTTGCGTCGAACTGGGGATGAAGAAGCATATCCAAAGATTTGGCGTCAATCTGCATAAGCGCTTCTTTTTCGGTTATCATTTTTTCGTCGATGAGGTCGCAAGCGATTTTTATAGCCGCCGCTGCGGTACGCTTGCCGTTACGGGTCTGCAACATATAAAGCTTGCCCTGCTCGATAGTGAATTCCATATCCTGCATATCGCGGTAGTGCTTTTCAAGCGTGTTGCAAACCTTTAAAAACTGGTTATAAACGTCGGGAAGAACTTCTGCCATTTTAGCAATGGGCATGGGTGTGCGCACGCCTGCAACGACGTCCTCGCCCTGGGCGTTCATAAGGAACTCGCCCATAAGACCCTTTTCGCCCGTTGCGGGGTTACGCGTAAACGCAACGCCGGTACCGCAGTCGTCGCCCATATTGCCGAATGCCATCATCTGTACGTTTACGGCAGTACCCCACGAATAGGGAATGTCGTGGTCCATACGGTAAATGTTCGCACGGGGGTTGTCCCACGAACGGAATACGGCTTTGACCGCCTCGAAAAGCTGTTCCTTGGGGTCGTCGGGGAAATCCTTGCCGAGCTGTTTTTTGTATTCCGCTTTAAAGGAATAAGCAAGGTCCTTCAAATCCTCGGCAGTGAGGTCAACGTCAAATTCTACGCCCTTTTCTTCCTTCTTTTTGTCGATAAGCTTTTCAAAATATTTTTTGCCGACTTCCATAACGACGTCGGAGAACATCTGAATGAAACGTCTGTAACAGTCCCAAGCCCAGCGGGGGTTGCCCGACTTTGTTGCAATGGTGTTCACAACGTCCTCGTTTAAACCGAGGTTTAAAATGGTGTCCATCATACCGGGCATAGAAGCTCTTGCGCCCGAGCGGACCGAAACGAGCAGAGGATTTTCCTTATCGCCGAATTTCTTTCCGCAGGTTTTTTCCATTTTGTCGATATACGTCATAATTTCTTTCTGTATACCGTCGTTGATTTTGCGGCCGTCCTCGTAGTACTGTGTGCACGCTTCGGTAGAGATAGTAAATCCCTGAGGTACGGGCAGACCTATTTTTGTCATTTCCGCAAGGTTAGCGCCCTTGCCTCCCAGAAGCTCGCGCATGCTTGCATCGCCTTCGGTGAAGAGATAGCAATATTTTTTTGCCATTTAAAAATCCTCCAATGAATTTTATATAATTGTTAATCTGTTACAGATTTATCTATTTAATTCTAATATAAATAAGTTATTTAATCAAGTGTTTAAGGCGGATTTGTTAAAATTAATTGCCTTAGTAAATTTCCGTCAAACCCAAAAAATAATCCGCTGAAACCGAAAAAGCCTTGGCCATAGCGCGAAGAGTGTCGTAACCGGGCTTTGCCTTGCCTTTGAGCCATTCGCTGACCTGCCCCTGCTTTACCCCTATTCTGCGCGCAAAATCGGACTGCGATAAATTATTTTCGTCCAAAAACTCTTTTAAGATTTGCCTGAATTCGTTTGCCATATATATTTATTATAGAAAATTCTATAAAAATTTATTGACTTACAGAATTTTCTATATTATAATGGGTTATAGAAAATTCTATACATACGGGAGATTTACACCTATGGAAAAAGGCGCGATTGCGCAAAAATTTTTTGCGCGTTTACAAAATTATATTAGCGGCGAGGAATTTAAAAGCCTGCAAAGCGACAACCCGATTGTTGCCGCTCAAATCATGGAACTGACGCCAGACAAACTTATTATCGGCGACTGTCCGAAAGTTTTTGAAGCACATTTTGAGGGCAATGTAACAGGCAAGGGACACAATTATTCGGGCGATACGCGCTACGAGCGCACCTTTTGCACCGACTTCACAACGGGATATTTTTTATTTATAGCCGAGGGCGGACTTTCAGACAAAAATTTGTGCAACGAGGCGCTGAGGCTTGCAAAATCGGAGTATTCGCAGGTGTTCAACCTCAGCGAAAAGAACACTCTGGTGCAGAACGAGATTGACATATTAGTAAAATCCGAACTGAGAAAGCTGGACTTCTGGTTTGACCGCGCACGTCTTAACAGTTGGAATTTAGTGCACGACAGCGATGAAACAGAACTTCCTTACTATCCCGTTTATGCAAATCTGAACGACGGCAACGGCGGTGTGATAAAAACGGTTATAGGCGCATACTCGGATTTCGACGGCAACGAAGTTATTTTATGCGACCTGAAAACAAGAATAGTTTCACAACCCATTAACGCACGTACCAGCATAAGCGCAAAAGCCGCAGCGGCGGCATCTGCAAAAAAACGGAAAATCGCCGTAGCCTGCGGTGTAATCTTTACCGTGCTTATTGTCGCAGGCACAGCGCTTGGCAGCATTCTTCCCAATATACTTTAACGGTTAAAAATTTACACGGCGGTCGTCTGACCGCCGTGTTTTTATATAAGTCTTATGTATTCCGATAGGCTTTTAAAAGCAAAATTGAGCTTGTAAGAAAAGTATTCGCGGAGAAGTCTTAACGCGCGTTTTTCGCCGTCGGCGGTTATAAAATCCTCTTCAAAGGATTTTCCGTCAAGCTTTCGTATTACGTTGTAGGTTATCCTGCTTGCCCCGACTCCGGCGCACTCGTTGCAGGTAAACGCGCCCAGATCTAAATTGAAGCGCAGCTTATCTTCGCGTAAAAGAGGTTTTCCGCAGCTTACGCAGTTTTCCGCACTTATGCCGTAGCCCGATTTTTTAAGCAAATCGATTAAAAATGCGATAAGCGCCTGTTTTTCGTCGCCGGAACACATTTCGGAAAGAGCTTTGACAAGAGGGTAAAAAATTTCGCGGCACTCGTCCCCTTCGTAGGCAAGCGCGTTAGCCGCCTCCGCCGCAGACGACGCGGCGTAAAATTTGTTTACGTCGGTGCGCAAATCGTAAAAGCTTTCGCATTCGCTTGCGTTTATCACGGTATATTTGTCGCCGCGCTTTACAAGCACAAGTTCGGCAAAACAAAAAGGCTGGGCAACAAATTTAAGCTTTGCGCCCGCCTTTTTTACGCCCTTTATTCCCGCAGTGATTTTACCCTGCTCAACGGTGAGCAGAGTCAGAATTTTATCGTTTTCGTTATAATCGACCGCTTTGAGGGTCAGGGCGTTCACTACTAATTCCATTAAATTTTTTCAGTCCTTGCCGTGTAGACGTTGGTAAAGCATATAATAGCTGACGTTGCCGGTCTTTTCAAACATTTTCCAGGCAAGCTCCGCCGCATCTCTGTCTTTTTCTTTCATACCCGCACTCCTTTTATAGCAGTGTGTGTATTTAGTTAAAAATTATGTTTACTAAAAATCGGTATTGCGAAGTATATCCGAAGTTTAAACGTTGTAGCCGAAATCCTTTAAAAGATTGGGGCGGTTGCGCCAGTCCTCTTTTACTTTAACGTAGGTGGTCAAAAAGACCTTTGCGCCCAACAGTTTTTCCATATCCTGACGCGCAAACGAGCTTACTTCCTTTATCGCCTTGCCCTGTTTGCCTATTAAAATAGATTTGTGGTTCTGCTTTTCACAGACGATATCGAGATTTACTTCGTAAACGCCGTTTTCTTTCTTTTCGAAAACATTGATAACTATAGCAATGCCGTGCGGTACTTCCTGCCCGAATTTTAAAAGGATTTTTTCCCTCATAATTTCGGACACCATAAACCGCTCGCTTTTGTCGGTTACCATATCCTCTGAAATAACCTTTTCGCCGACGGGCATTTTGTCGGCAAGATAAGCTTCGAGCTTGGCTACGTTTGTAAATTTACGCGCGGATACGGGCAGAACGTCGCAGGTAATTCCGCTTTCGTACAGTTTTTTGACGTCGCCCAAAATATTTTCCTTGGGCATAATGTCAATTTTTGTGTATGCGACCGCCATAGGAATTTCGCCGCTATGAAAGCGCTTGATAAGTGATATATCTTCGTCTGAAATTCCGCCGTGCCCGTCGTGGACGAACAGGATAAAATCAACGTCCTTAGAGGCGGTTTCGGCAGTTTTGGACATCATATCCGAAAGTTTGTTTTTAGCCTTGTAAATACCGGGGGTATCCACGAAAACAATCTGATAATCTGGCTTGGTCAAAACGCCCATAATCGCGTCGCGCGTGGTCTGTGGCTTGGGCGAAACTATTGAAACCTTTTCACCTACCAGCACGTTTATAAGCGTGCTTTTGCCCGCGTTCGCCTTGCCGATAACCCCAATAAAACCGCTCTTCATATACTGTCCCTCGTAATGTTTATCCTCGCAAGCGCGCGTTCTTCGACACCGCGCATAGCCGCTTTGTCGGTATCCGTCATATGATCGTAGCCGAGCAAATGGCAAATCCCGTGGGCGGCAAGATAAAAAAGCTCGCGCATATAGCTGTGCCCGTACTCTTCCGCCTGCTCCTTTGCCCGCTTTGTGCAGATTGCAATACTGCCTATAAACAGGTTGTCCTCGTCGTCTACGTCGGCAGGATAATCCTCTTTTTTGAGTTCCCTGCCCAAAATTCCGTCCAGCGAAGGAAAGCTTAAAACGTCGGTTACGGCGTCAACGCCGCGCGTCCTCGAGTTAAGCCCGCGTATGCCCTCTTCGTCGGTGAAAATTATTTCAAGCGACAACGGGCAGTCGCTTTTGAACTCGCCGTAAAAAGCCTGCGAAAGACGGGAAAAATCGTAATCGTTGCAGTAAATTTTTATATCGTTCATATTACTTTTTCTTTGAAACAGTGAGCTTGGGATAGCTTATACGCGAATGGTATACGCCCGTAAGCTGGTTAACTATAGTGCTCTTTATTACCGAAAGCTCGCGCATAGTAATGTTGCAGTCTACAAACTGGTCCAAGTCCAGCCTTTCCTCTATCAAGCTTCTTACAAGCGCTTCAACCTTTTCGGGCGAGCGGTCGGGAAGGGAGCGCGAAGCCGCCTCCGAAGCGTCGGCAATCATAATGACAGCCGCTATCTTTGTGGTAGGAACAGGTCCCGCGTAAGAATAGTTTTCGATATTCAGCTCGCCGTCGCTCAATTTAAGCGCCTTGATGTAAAAGTATTTTATAGGGAGAGTGCCGTGGTGTTGCAGACAGATGTCCGCAAAAAAGTCGGGCAGGTGGTGCTGTTTTATAAGCTTGGCGCCGTCCTTTGCGTGCGAACGGATTATATCAACCGAAAGCTCGGGCGAAAGCTCGGCGTGGAAATTGAATTCCGACTGGTTTTCGGTGAACATTTCGGGACTTTTCAGCTTGCCCACGTCGTGATAGAAAGCCGCCGCGCGCGCAAGCTCGGGATCTTCGCCTATTTCTCTTGCGCAAGCTTCTACAAGCTGTGCAACTACCACACTGTGATTGTAGGTTCCGGGGGCTTGCGATTTTAACATTTTTATGACCTTAGCGTCGTCCGAGGTCAGCTCGCGCAGTCTGAAAACAGTCAGTTCCGCGAAAACCCACTCGAATACGGGCAACAGAATCATAAACAGCATTACCGAGAAAATGCAGTCCAGCGCACCGTATAAAAGCTGGTCTAAAGCCTGTCTCAAAGTCATCGCGCCTGAAGGAATATGCAAAATCATATTTATCGCTTCTACGGGAATGAGCAGGGTTAAGCCTATCAATACGCTTCCTATTCTCGTCTTGACACGGCGGAACATAAATATCGCGAGTATGCCGCCGCAGTAAGCGGATAAAAATCCGGCGTACGCGTCGTACATTTCTATGCCCGTTAAATCGTCGACAAATCTGTCGATAATGAGCATCATAAGCGAGAAAACGGTATTTAAAAATAAGCCGTCGCGCCGTCTGAAAAGCATTGCCGCCATAAGCGCGAAGAAAAATAACGGACGGGCTGCCGCCGCCTTGAAACTTTTGCCCAAAATAAAGGAAATCAGCAGAGAAATATATAAAAGCAGAAATATTTCCGTTATTTTAGATAAACGGGTTAAAACGTGCTTGTTCTCAAAAACGAAAAACAAGTACGCTAAGATGACGAGAACGGTTAAAACAACTGCAACGAGTGCAATATACACTCCGCGCTCGCGTAAAAACGAGGCTGTATCGGGTCCTCCGTAGAAGCCTTGATTTAAGGCTACCATTATGATAATCATCAGCACGATGCCGAGGGCACCGAGAATAAAAGCCGAAACGCTTTTGACAATATCTTTATTGCTTAGCTTTGTTACCGTCAATTTGAGTCCTCCTCTCGCCGTCCTTTTCGTAAGCCCTGACTATTTTCATAACCAGGGGGTTGCGGACGACGTCTTTGTCGGAAAGGTAAATTATATCCACGCCCTCGACGTCCTTTAAGACCTGCGCGGCGTGTTCGAGTCCGCTCGATTTTCCGTCGGGCAGGTCAATCTGTGTAACGTCGCCCGTTATCACCATTTTACTGCCGTCGCCGAAGCGGGTCAAAAACATTTTCATTTGTTCGCGCGTAGTGTTTTGCGCCTCGTCCAGAATTATGAACGCATTTGAAAGGGTGCGTCCACGCATATACGCAAGGGGCGCAATTTCAATAGAACCGCGCTCCATTAGCTTGGTGTAGTTTTCAAGTCCGAGCATTTCCTGCAAAGCGTCGTACAGGGGACGGAGATAAGGGTCTACCTTAGTCTGCAAATCACCGGGTAAAAAGCCCAGCTTTTCGCCCGCTTCGACAGCAGGGCGGGTAAGAATGATTTTTTCCACCTGCTTCTGCTTCATAGCCTGTACCGCAAGGCAAACCGCAAGATAGGTTTTGCCCGTACCGGCGGGACCTATTCCGAATGTTACTCCGCTGTGTCTGATTGCATCGACGTAACGTTTTTGTCCGACCGTTTTGCACTTTATCTGTTTGCCGAGGGCGGTAACCGCAATCGTATCCGAAGACAGCTTGGTTATATCCGCCGCTTTGCCGTCGTGTGCAAGCTCTATGCAGTAAGCAACGCGGTTTCTGTCCACCGCCTCGCCGTTTTCGGTCAAGGTCAAAAGACTTTCCAAAACGGACGCCGCTTTAACCGCATTCTTCTCTTCGCCCTCAACGATAAAGTCAAGCCCGTCCACGCGGATTATCACGTCAAACCCGCGCATTACGTCGTTAAGATTTTCGTCAAAGGTTCCTACTACTTTTTGCAGCTTGTCCACGCTGACCGCGGCAACCTTTTTTACTGTTTTTCTTTGCATATTTTTAAATGCCTTCTTATGAAATATTTATACTTAACTTATGCAAATAGGTAAATTCTATTACGTAGATTACCCCGCCCTCGGCTTGTTTTATTGTGTGCTTGCGCGAGAGTATCTCTTCGGAATATAAAAGCGCCTGCGCGTAAGCGGACTGCAGATTTTCGTCCGACTCTTCCGACGCGGAATACTCGTAGCTTGACGAACATTCCAGTTCGCAATAGCCCGCCGCAAGGCAGTCAACGCGTTTTTCGTTCTCTCCCTCGCCGACAACGGTATAAGCCGAAATGAGCGCGTCGCCCGCGTTCACCCTGTCGCCCTCGGCAACGCACGCGGTGCCGCAGATTGCGACTATGTTTTTAACTACGCCCGTCCTGTCCGAAACAAGGGACGAAAGTTCGGCTTTGCCAGTATGCTCTTCGTCCACCTGAACGTCTATGATTAAGATACTGCCCCGCCTTTGGATATTGCAAAAGGTTACGTTGGGAAGGGCAAGGATTTTGCCCGTTGCCGCAGGCGCGTCGAAACCGGTGCAAAGGCTGAATTCTTTTGCGCCCGCCTCGTAGACAATCCGCTTCACTTCGGGCGAAAGATAGCTTCCGCTTCCGCTCACGGTGATTTTGAAAACGAACGAATTTGACACTGCCGCAGCCGCCACGAAAATAAACGCGCCCACCAAAAGTCCTATGCGGTTTATAAGTCCTTTTAAAAAGCTTGCTTTTCTTCCGAGGTTTTCTACCGTAATATTATAACACGGCTTAGAGAAAATTGCAAAAACTTTTTTCAGGTCTTTGTCTTTTACGCAAAAGACGAATTCCGCACCCGATTTTTTGCAGTTGTACACCCCGACTTCCGCTTTTTTAAGCTTTTTAAGGGCGGCTTCGGCAGTGGATATGACCGAAATTTGCGTATACTTAGTCAATTGTTACCCCCGAAATCGCGCCGCGGATTAATAAATCTTCTTCAAAGTATTTGCCGAGTGTCAGATTTTCACCCAGCACGGTGATTTTGTTCTTTTTTAGGGCTAAAACGATTTTTTCGGGCGTGTATTCCGCCACGCCCTTTACGCTTCTGAAATAACCGCCGAACCCCGGCACGACCGAAAAGGATTTTAACGTGTCCGCGCCCAGCTCTTCCAAAATCTGTTCCAAAAGTTTCATATAATATTGTATGTGCTTGAATTTTGCGGTATGCAAAAGCCGCGGCGCTTTGCGCCGCGGCTTTTTAAATTACTGTAAATTTATACGTTCAGGGAGAGTCTCTTATACACCTATCCCAGCCCACGAGCCCACTCGACAGCTGCTATGCCGGGGT